>JBEIRK010000058.1:0-16103 GCA_040376005.1 Flavobacteriales bacterium | reverse complement strand
ATCCAAAGCATGGGAAAACAAAAAGCCAGAAAGCAATATAGACTTATCCAATCCCTTGGGTACCGAGTGGCGCTACAACCCCAGAACCAACAGATACGAAGAGTTTAGAACCTTTGGTGGTGTTTCCTACCCAACCGGCAACAGCTTGTCTATGCTGGAATATTTCAAGAAAACAGACAAGGAAAAACAAGGCGAATACCTGCGCGACAAGACCCAAAACACCAGTTATTCAGGCTCTGGAAAAGGCAAAGGCAGTATTACGGATTATGTGAAAGGCGAGTTGCAAAACCCTACCATCTCCAAAATCTTTGGTGAAGGCGGTGTAGATTTCCAACTTAGCGGCTCTGCCATGGTAAAACTCGGCGGCAGCATGAACGTAAACCGCAACCCGAATTTTTCCAAAAGACAACAACGCTATTTCGTTCCTGTTTTTGACCAACAACTGCAAATCAGCGCCAATGGCGCCATTGGGCAATATGTAAAACTCGGCATCAACTACGATACAGAAGCGGCATTTGATTTCGACAACCAAACCAACCTAGGCTGGAAAGGCAAACCCGACGGGATCCTAAAAGATGTACAAGTGGGTAACGTTAGCTTGAACCTCCCCACCCAACTGATCAAACCTGCAAATTCCCTTTTTGGTTTTGCCACAGGCATGCAGTTCGGGAAAACCACAGTCAAAGCTGTATTTTCTCAAAATAAGGGTCAAAGCACCGAAACGGTGCTGAAAGGCGGTGCTCAGATGAATGAGTTTCGTCTTACTGCGGACAATTACGACCAAAACAAACACTATTTCTTATCGCAATTCTTCCGCGACAACTATAACCGCGCACTTGAAAACCTACCCATTATTGCCAGCGGAGCAGTAATTAACCGAGTAGAAGTGTGGATTACCAACCGCAATGCCAACGTGGAAACGCCACGCGATATTCTCGCTTTCACAGACATGGGTGAAGGTGGACCTTACCGCACCTCATTGGGTGGAAGTCCGGGTTTGCCAGCCGACAACGCGGCAAATACGCTTTACAACAGAATCAAAGACAATACCGGTATTCGCAGCTTAGGAACCGCATTGGACAAGGTGTATAGTGAGTTTCCAGATTTTGAACAAACGGTTGACTTTGACATCCTCAATTTGGCGCGTCAACTCAAATCTACGGAATTTACCTTCCACCCGCAATTGGGTTATATATCCCTGAATCAGCCGCTGAATAACGACGAAATCCTCGCAGTAGCTTTTGAATACACTTACAACGGGCAAACCTATCAGGTGGGTGAATTTAGCCGCGATATTCCGCCAGGCAACCAGCAATTGCTGTTCTTGAAAATGCTGAAAGGCAATACAATCAGAACCAAATTACCCATGTGGGATTTGATGATGAAAAACATCTATTCCCTGAACAGCTACAACCTGAGTTTGGAAGATTTCAAATTCAACGTGATTTATGCGGACGACAGTTCTGGCGCAGATTACAACTACCTGCCAATTAAGGAAGGCGCCTTTGCAGGCGGCAATCCTTTGATACGTGTGTTCGGCTTGGATAAATTGAACCGCCAACAAGAGGCAAAACCCGACGGTGTTTTCGATGCAATCGAGGGCGTTACCATTTCCACGCAGTTTGCCCGAATCATTTTCCCCATTACTGAACCCTTTGGTGGATACCTTCGACAGCAACTCGGCAGCCGCACAGATTTGGGCGATTTCTATGCCTATGATGCACTCTATGACAGCACCAAATGGCTGGCGCAGCAGGATGTAAAACACAACAAGTTCTTCCTTACCGGAAGCTACAAAAGTTCCAACGGAGCTGAATTGTACTTGGGTACCAGCAACCTTCAGAAGGGTTCGGTGCGTGTTACGGCAAACGGCCGTCCGCTTACGGAAGGCATGGACTATGAGGTAGATTATGCCTTAGGCCGTGTAAAAATCATCAACCAAGGACTGCTACAAGGCGGTGCGGAAATTCGCGCCAGCGCAGATGGGCAGTCTTTCTTCAATATCCAACAGAAAACCCTGCTTGGTGGGCGTGTGGAACACAAATTCAACAACAAACTGCTCATCGGTGGCACGGCGCTGCACATGTACGAACGTCCGTTAACCACCAAAACCAACTTCAACGAAGAACCCTTGTTGAACACCATTTTTGGTGCAGACTTGGCCTATAGCAGCAAGAGCAGATTGCTCACCCGCATGGTAGACGCATTGCCCTTCTTGGAAACCAAAGAAGTTTCGAGCATCACGGGTTATGCAGAATTTGCGAAAATCATCCCACACAACCACAAATCGCAAGGCAAACAGCGCGGGGTATCTAACCTCGACGACTTTGAAAACGCGGAACTGCCAAACGATTTCAAAATGGTTACCAACTGGGTGCCCGCTTCTATTCCACAAAAACAGCCCAACCTCTTTCCTGAAGCAAGCAACCTAGATAAACGGACCTGGCTCAACCGCTTGGGCAAAATGTCATTTTACACCATTGACCCACTGTTTTACCGCGATGCAGACATGCCTAATAACGTTAAAACCCGTGTAGATGAAATCTTAAGCAACCACTATATGCGGCAAATTGACCAACGTGAGCTTTTCCCTCAGCGTCAATTCCCATCAGGTACCCCAACGATTTTACCTACCTTGGATCTGGTGTTCAGGCCCAAAGCACGAGGTCAGTATAACTACAACACCAATCCAGCACAAATAGACGGTAATGGACAACTCATTGAAACCACGAAAAGTTGGGGTGGTGTCATGCGCAGGGTGGATCAAAATGACTTTGAAGCTGCCAATATCGATTACATCGAAATTTGGATGATGGACCCCTTGATATACAATCCTGGTCTCAGTGGGGATTTATACATCAACTTGGGTAGTATTTCGGAAGACGTGCTTCCGGATCGTAGGAAGTCGTTTGAAAACGGATTACCTGCCGATGGCAAATACAACAACACCGACACTACAGACTTAGCAATCGTTCCTGCCATTCAGCAAATCAACTATGCTTTCGAAAACGACAATGCCAATATCAAACTGCAAGACGTGGGCTTGGATGGTATGGATGACAACCAAGAACGTCTGTTTTTAGATTCCTTTTACCTGCAAAAAATAGCCGCCAATTATGGTTCTGGCTCTGCATTTTACAATGCAGCATCAAATGATCCGGCAGGCGACAACTTTGCGCATTACTTGGAAGATTCGTTCAATATCCGCGACTACGATATCGTGCAGCGCTACCAGTATTATCAAAATATGCAGGGCAACAGCAGCCGTGAACAATTTGGTGGCCAGTACAGCAACATGCCCAAATCGAGCACTCCACTGCCAAGCGATGAGGATATTAACCGTGACTTCACCATGAACCAAAGTGAAGATTACTACCAATATCGTATTAAAATCAACGCGGCAGACCTGCAAATTGGCAAAAACTATGTAACAGATATTGTCAACAACTCTGTGCAATTGCGCAACGGAAAAAGCAGCGATATTAAGTGGTATCAGTTGAAAATTCCGATTCGCGAGTTCGAAAAAGCAGTAGGCAATATCAGCGATTTCAAGAGCATTCGCTTCATGCGTATGTTCATGACCGGGTTTAATGATGAAGCCATACTGCGTATTGGTTATATCAATATGGTTCGTGCAGATTGGCGCCGTTATCCATTTTCTTTAAAAACGCCTGGCGCTATTGTTCCTGCAGATCCAAACGACGGAACCAAGTTCGTAGTCAGTACCGTAAACCTAGAAGAGAACAGCTTGCGCGCACCGATCGCTTATGTAACCCCTCCAGGTGTTGTTCGCGTGCAAAACTTGGCCAGCTTGGGCACGGTGCTTGAGAATGAGCAGTCAATTAGCTTGCTCGCTTGCGACTTGAAACCCGGAGACAGCCGCGCTGCCTTCAAAACCACCCAATTCGATGCGAGGAACTACAAGAATTTGCAGTTGTACGTGCATGCTGAAGCTTCAGGCGGTGCTGTAATCGCCGACGGTGAAATCTCTGCCTTTGTGCGCTTTGGAACAGACTTAAGCAGCAACTACTACGAGTATGAAATTCCACTGAAACTCACCAATGGATTCGTAAGCAAAGCAACTCCAGGTGCAGATAAACTCATTTGGCCCGACGAGAACTTCATAGACATTGCCTTCCAAGAATTCTATAACCTGAAAATGGAACGCATGAACTCAGGCTGGCCTATGACCGCACCATTCAAACGCCCCGGAGGCAAAGGCATGATCTCCGTAATGGGATTGCCAGATGTGGGCAATATGCGTGTGATGATGATTGGGATTAAAAACAACGCATCGACCAACCAGTGCTTTGAAGTGTGGTTTGATGAATTGCGCGTGAAAGATATCGCCAACAATGGCGGTTGGGCCGCCTTAGCCAATATGCAAGCCCAATTGGCTGACTTTGGCCAACTGAACATGGCGGGTAGTATTCGCACCATAGGGTTTGGCGATGTAGATAAGAAACTCAATGAACGTGGCCTAAACACCACCATGAACTATGACATTGCCAGCAACTTGGAACTTGGCAAGTTCTTCCCTCAGCGCGCCGGTGTAAGTGCGCCTATGTTTATTGGGTATTCCGAAAGCTACGTTCGCCCTAAATTCTACCCACTAAACCCCGACCTTGAATTGCAGCTCTTCCTCTCCTCGATTGCGGATGAAGGGGAACGCAAGAAGATTCGAAAGGCAGCAGAAGATTACAATTCACTCTACAGCCTGAACTTTAATAACGTGAGACTCGCATCAAGACCTGGCGCAAAAAGCAGGCCTTGGAATATTTCCAATTTCAATGTGAGCTATAATTACCAAAAGAACTACCGCCGCAACCAGCAAATTGAAGAGTTCTTTAGCAAAAACACCACCGCGCAATTGGGCTACAATTACTCTGTAGCTACCAAGTATATCAAACCATTTAAATTCATCAAAACCAAATGGTTAAAACCAGTTTCTGAATTCAACTTCAACTTGGTACCGTCTCAGTTTAGCACCAACTGGAAGATTAGCCGCTTCTACAGCGAAACGCAGGCGAGAAACAACAACTCTTTTCGTCAAATCAATCCGAGGTTGTATGATAAAAACTTCTGGATGGACCGCGTGTACAATGTAACCTTACCCCTAGCAAGTTCACTGAGCATCAACTACTCTGCCACGGCTACCAGCAGGATTGAAGAACCTTATGGCGCCTTGAACAACGAAGAAAAACGCGACAGTGTGCGCAGTGAATTCTTCTCTTTGGGTAGGCCTAAATCCTTTAACCAAACGGTTACCGGTACCTATACCCTTCCCTTTAAACATATTGGACTGCTGAGTTGGATCAACTCTACCGTTACCTATACAGGAAGTTACCGTTGGTCGCAAGCGCCTCCTGCATTCGCAAGTCTTGGCAATACCATCGAAAATAGCAGGGACATAAACTTCACCAACACCCTGAATTTCCAGCAGCTCTATGCGAAAATTCCATGGCTCCGCAATTTGGAAAAACCACCAGTACCCAAGAAAAGTGCAGTAAAGAAACCTGAAGATGCCGACGGAGACAAAAAGGACGAAAAAGCGCCAAAACCAAATCCTGCGAAGGTGTTTGCAGGCACTTTCTTAACCATGTTTAAGAATGCCACCATCAACTACAAAAGACTTGAAAACACCAGTCTCCCTGGCTTTGCCTTCCGCCCTGACTACTTTGGCCACAATTTCTTACACAAGCAACCTGGATTGCCTTTTGTATTGGGTTGGCAAGATGATAATATTCGCACCCGTTTAGCAAGTATTGGAGCTCTTAGCCAGGATGTACGCCAATCCAACTTCTACCGCAGCTCATTTACCGAGAACATCACGGGCAACATGACTATTGAGCCCTTGAAAGGTTTTAGAATTCAATTGGACATTGCCCGCAACACGACCAAAGGTATGCAAAGCCAATTCCGCTGGGATGGCACAAAGTGGATTGACCAAGGCTTAACAGAGACCGGCACATACACCATTACAGGCAATTTCATGCGCACCCACTTTGTCAAAGACATAAGCAATGGGGATGAACATCCAAACCCAGTATTCCAAAACTTCTTGGGGCAACGCTACTCTGCAGCACAGCGACTGATGTTCAATGACGACAGGGTTCAAGCAAAAGGAGATGATCCCGTTACTGGCTTCCCTGTGGGTTACAGCAAATCTTCTCAAGATGTGCTGATTGGGGCCTTCTATACCACCTATTCTGGAAAGCGCAACATTGGGCTGAAAGATGTGCAAGGATTCCCCGACATCCCACTGCCAAACTGGAATATCAACTATACAGGTTTAACCCGAATTAAGTCTTTGTCAAAAATCTTTACCAATATCACCTTCAAACACGCTTACAATGGCAGATATATGGTGGGCAGCTATACCCGCAACTTGCAGTATGATGCAGCAGCGATTACCCCGCCTGCGAGTAAGGACTTCACACCGAAGTATCAAATTGCGGATGTTACCATTTCGGAAGGTTTCTTCCCGTTGATTGGTGTGAATATCTCTACCAAAAGCAACTGGACCATGGGCATGGAATACAAGCGCAGCAGGGTGTTAAAACTGTTTGCAGCCAGCTTCAACATGACCGAAGTACGCAGCAATGAATTGCAAATCACCGGAGGTTATCGTGTAACAGGACTTACGCTTCCTTTCCGCAATAGAAACGGTCGCAAAGTGTATTTACCGAATGACTTTAGATTCGACCTCACTGTGGGTGTAACAGATAACGTGACTGTATTGCGTAAAATTGATGTGGAACTCAACCAATACACTGCAGGAATGCGCAACGTCCAAATCAGACCTTCTGTAACGTATCAGGTAAATCAGAAAATCAATTTGGCTCTCAAATACAACCGTGTGGTTATGGATCCTAAAATTGCAACCCAGTTCTACACCGCACTTACCGACTTTGCTATCGAAGTTAGGTACTTACTCAATTAATCTATGAAACGTTTACTTGTTGTTCTAACCTTGGGTTTTCTTGCCACAACTGGCATTGCACAACAAGTTCCTATGGGAGATTGGAGACTGCACCCTTCCTTCTTAGACACCCGTCTTATTGAAAGCGGAAAAGACTATGTCTACGCCTCTTCCTCTCGCGGTTTTTTTAGAGTAAATCTCCAAAATGCAGATTGGGAAAGACTCAGCAATATGAATGGATTCCACGGCAGAGAAATCACATGCCTTACCTTTAACCCGGAAAGAAATGTTATGGTTATTGGTTATGCCGATGGATTTATCGATTTACTCACTCAAGAAAAAACCATAACACCCGTTCCAGGCTTCTATAACAAACTGCTTCAAGGAGATAAGCGAATTATCCATGTTTCATTTAAGGATAAATTCGCCTACGTATCCACCGAATTCGGCATTTTGGTTATTGATGTTGAGAAAGCTGAAATCAAGGACAGCTATACCAGCATTGGTCCAGGAGGCACAACCCAGGCGGTATACAGCACTACCATTAGTGGTGATAGCATTTATGCAGGTCTCGCAGATGGACTTATCGCGGCAAAGTATTCCAATACCGTAAATCTCAATGACTTTAGCAACTGGAAACGCGTATATACCAGTAAAATCGCCTTGCAGACCACTTGGTTTAATAATGCCGTATGGTTTTATACAGATACAGTACTGCTGAAATATCAAGGTGGTGCGGTACAACCCGTATCTGCAGGTCTGAATACTCCGTTGCGGAAACTTCAAGTGCATAACAATGAGTTGATGGTATTTAAACCCAAAGGCATTGTGGCAATTCAAAACAATGGAACACAATCAACAACTGTGGTAAACGTGCTTCAAAGCGGCACGGTAGATGCACAAGGCTTTCGCTGGTTTTGCACTGGTTTTGGCGGTGGGGCCCTCAAAATCTCGCCACAAGGTGAAGCTACCTTCGAACCGAATGGACCGAATAATAATTCTGTCTTTGCCATGAGTAAGTCAGGCAACAACCTTTACACCACGGCAGGCGGGCTCACCATTACCTTCGGTAACGCCTTTAATTCGGCGGGATTTTACGTTTACTCGGATTATCGCTGGGTAAGTAATCCCGCTACGCCCTTTAACAATGGCATGTATGACTTCACCTTTGTGACCTACAATCCTGTAACCAACAAGACCTATTTAGGATCGCAGAACAATGGCATACTTGAAATGAATGGTACCAACGGCACCAACCGTTATGATGACAACAATTCGCCCTTAACACGCGATCCTGGCTCCGGATTTATTCGTCTTTCTGGCATGGTTGCAGATGATAAGGGTAATCTTTGGGTCACCAATTTCGGGGCTTCAAATCCCTTGCTCATGATGGACCGCAGCAACAAGTGGACGGTAGTGGGCGACTTTGGTGAACCGTTTGTAAAGAACATTACCATTGACAACAACGGCTATAAGTGGATGATTCTGCAGAATGGAGGTGTGCTGGTATTTAATGACAACAAAACACCTACCAACCCATTGGATGATAGAACCATCAAGCTTACCACCAGCAATGGACTTATTACCAATGAAGTGCTGAGTTTGGCAGCGGATCAAAATGGCTATGTTTGGATAGGCACTTCACAAGGTTTAAATGTAGTCACCAACACGTTTGAGGTATTTACCAAACCGCGTATTGACCGCTTTGTAATCGATCAGGACGGCGACTTAGGCTACCTTTTGGGTGAGGAATCTATCAATGACATTTGTGTTGACGGAGGGAATAGAAAATGGTTTGCAACCAACAATGTGGTATTTCTTGCAGAACCCAATGGCCAAGAAGTACTCGCGAACTTCACAATCGCAAATAGTCCCCTGCCTGACAATAAGGTGTATTGCATTGGACAACTTTCAGAATCTGGAGAAGTCTTCTTTGGCACTGACGCAGGCATTGCATCATACAGAAGCGATGCCAGTGAGGCAAGTAGCAGCTTTAAAGAAATTAGAATTTACCCCAATCCGGTGAGACCGGGATACAGCGGATTAATCACCATTGATGGGTTGGCACAAAACGCAGAAATCAGAATTACGGATGCTGCGGGCTATTTAATCTACCAAACCAAAGCCAATGGTGGCACTGCCACTTGGCCTGGAACCCGCTTGGACGGCACCAAACCTAACAGCGGCGTACTCTATGTATTCGGCATCAACGAAGATGGCACGGAAACATCCATGGGCAAGTTTGTCTACATTAGAGAATAAATCCAAAATACCGTTAGTCAGGGTCTGGCAGGGTAAAGCTAAGGCCGTCCCAAGCCAATTGCATATTCGCTGGCAAATCCGCATTTACTTCATCATGAAAACCAATTTGGTGGCTCATATGCACAAAGTAGGTTTGGCGTGCATTCACCCTTTTCGCGACAACTTGTGCCTCGTCTAAGGTAAAGTGTGATATGTGGGCCTCCTGCCTAAGTGCGTTTAATACAAATACTTCAGAACCCATAGCTTTTTGCAACTCCTCAGCGGCGATAAAGTTGGCATCTGTAATATAAGTAAAACTACCAATGCGAAACCCAAAAACAGGCAGTTTATAGTGCATCACCTGAATGGGTGTTACCTGCACCTCCCCTACCATAAATGGCGCATTTTCTATCACATGAAAATCTATTTCGGGAATCCCTGGATATCGAAATTCGGTAAAAATATAATGATACTGATACTTAAAGGATTCCATCACCCTACTATCTAGATATACCTGCATGGATTTGTTTTGCAGATAATTGAATGGGCGAATATCATCCAATCCTGCGGTATGATCCCGATGCTCATGTGTAAACAATACTGCATCCAAACGATGTATGCCGCTGCGCAGCAACTGATACCTGAAATCTGGCCCAGCGTCAATTACGATACTTTGCCCCTTTACTTCAATATGCACAGAACAGCGCAAACGCTTGTCCTTGGGATTATCCGACAAGCAAACGGGCGAATTGCACCCAATGGGAGGAACACCCTGCGAAGTACCGGTACCGAGAAATGTAATTTTCACAAGCTTCCCTGCAAATGTAAGGAAACTGCGATTGGAAAAAATGAATTAATGATTATCTAAATACGCCTTCAGTTCCATAATGTTTGGAACCGTCATATTATCCGCATTGTTGGCATTACTTACCAAAATACTCAACCAATCCATAGTATGAATCGAAGCAAACAAGGCATTCAAATCGAAGTTACCATTGCCCTCATTCATCACATATATCTTATTCCCTAGGTTTCTAAGCACAGTTTCAAGGTGAGCAAATCGCAAATTCACCCTACTGTTGCTTCCTGAATTAAGGAAGATAAAGTTTGTATCATGATGGCTATAATAACTTTCCATCATATTGTGATTTGATTCTGGCAACACGCTAACGAAGGACTCTGTCTTGGCATTTTCCTGAACCTGCTGACAAAAGCGAATAGCCGCAGCTTCATAGGGCAAATCACAAACAACCACAAACTTTTGGGTAAGGGTATCGCCAAAATAAGCGGCCAATTCTTGAGCTGCTTTCAGTCCATCATGGCCTTTAAGCATTGCTACCACAGCATCCAAACTACTACGCATACTTGAACCAAATAGATCTCCCAAAATGAGCAATAATGTTGATAGACTAAATCCCAATGCCTGACGTGGCTGATATCCTAAAGGAGAACCATATACTGGGAATCCGTCGGCTTGAGCCATGTCCGTAATTTTACCTCCACTGCTCAATACAATAATGTCACAACCACGCTTTTTTGCATCTGCGTACATGGCCAACGTTTCTTCCGTATTGCCCGAATAAGAGCTAAGAATTACCAAGGTCTTATTGGATGTATATGCTGGCAAAGCATATTCTGAGTATACTTCAACGGGGATAGGACTTGAATTCAGGAACACCAAGCGTGCTATTCGACCGCCAATACCAGAGCCACCAAGACCGCCAATAACCAAGTTGTGATACTTGGAAGCGTCTAAGGTTGGAGACTGGTAACCGTTTAAAATATGTTCTATTTGACTGTGAAAGTCAGCCAAAACATCCTCATGTGTGCGAGAAATACTCATAGTTTAGTGAGGGCAATCAATTAATTCCAAGGAAACTTGTAACGGTAATCCTGCAACTCTGCCGCTGCACGAACGGTTTCTTGTAGACGATTTGCAAGGAACTGAGGATTGTTTGCAAAATCCGGACCATTGTCAATCCCTGTTTTTGGAATTTCCACTTTGTCGCGGCTTTCGATATACAATACAGCAACTACGTTGTTACCTGCAATTGCTGTGCTCCATGACTTCTCTTTTACTCCGAAAGCAGCACCCAAGATACGAGGCTCGGTAAACAATTGTGGAATAAAGTTAGACCCCATTTTCACGCCTTCCAATGGAACTACTTGTCCACCCGTTTTAGCAGCAATTTCTTCAGCAGTTTTCGCACCACCAGTGATTGCTTTTTCAAACTTCTCGCGAATCTTATCCGCTTTTAACTCATTGCGAACCAAAGGATCAATGATCTCTTTTACATCCTCAACTGTTGCATAGCCACGGTGACGAACGTTGGTCACCATCAATACAGCATGGCTGGCAGAAAATGCAAAAACGTCGCTAATTTCAGAGTTCTTGCGTTCTTTATCAAACAACCAGAATAAAATAGACTTAACATCTTCAGGATTGTTGATACGACCGAGCATGCGGTCCTCAGTTTTTACACCTTTGCGCACCAATGGAGCCAAGCCTAATTTGTCACGGTTCTTTTCAAAACTCTTCAAATCGCCAGACATTACCGCATTTTTGAAATTTCTGCTCGCGTCCTGAACCAAGCTAATGGTTTTGGCACCCGGAGCAACTTCAATGGCACGCTGACGGTATTTTACTTTCAATGCCTCAGGATTCTCAGACATTTTCATCACGTGGAAACCAAATTGCGTTCGAACCACTCCTGTTGCACCTTTGCCATGCGTAGCGCAGAACTTACCAAATTCAGGTACATATTTGCTCGCAGGAGCCCAATCATATTCACCTTTTGAATTTGCTGAACCAGGATCGGCTGAATAGTCTTTTGCCAGGTCTCCAATATTTGCACCCCCATTCACCTTTGCCAACAATTCATTGGCAAGAGCCTGGGCAGCAGCTGTATCCGTAATTTGAGTCTTGTTTGGCAACTCACCACCAAATGGAATCAAAATATGGGCAACTTTAACATATGGATTGGCTGTATCAATTTTGGTATCTAATTTCTGTACAATGTTGTATTTACCATCAATGGTCATTACTGGCAACAGCGCATTATTCGCTATGCCCGCCAATGGCGCATACATCGCACGCTGAGCTGAATCGGTGCCAATCTCACGGATAGACTTAAATGCGACAACATCATCCCCTGAAGTGTCAGGCTTGGTTTCTTTGCTCCAATTCAAATACACCTCTTCAGCCTTTCCTTTGGCATAGGCAGTATCTTCAGAACTTGGCACAATATCCCAAACTACATAAGAAATATCGCGGCTTTCATAGGTCTGCTTATACTCTTCTTTATGCTCATTTAAGTATTTTTCTAGGTCTTTGTCTGTAACCTTAACGTCTTTATCAGCAATAGTGCTGTAGTTTAATGCAACTACCTTACCCACTACACCTTGGTTTGCAGCTACATATTCCGCTTCTTTCTCAATTTTTGACTTCACTTGAGCTTTAGAAATGTAATGCGTATAACGCGACTCCAACTCTTGCTTTTTCAAATTCTTGATGTACGTAATCAAGCGGGTTCTCAAGGATGCATCGCGCTTTGCTTGCGCAAATACTTGTGACACCTTTGAGGGATCAAACTTGTTATCTGTTTGGAAAGAAGGATCACCCTTGATGGCTTCCATTGGATTCTCACCCATAGTCATTTCGTTGAAATCCTCATCAGAGATTTTAACATTAGACTTTTCAATCTGCGCTTCATACGTCTTTTGACGGACGAGAGTAGACCAAGCCTGTTCAATCATTTGCTTGCGGTTGGCTTCATCCAATTGGAAATTTGGATTCTGCTCAGCCTGTTGCATTACCAAATCTTTGAAAACAGGATCGATATCCCGTTCGCGGATTTTGTCGCCAAAGGCTTCACCAACTACATCTTGTTCCTCTTGGTTCAAGCCTGTAATTTTACTGCCGGTGAGCAAATCACCCAACACGAATAATACCAAGGCAGCAATGATTACAATCACTACAATGCCGGAGTTTCTTAACTTCTGTATAACAGCCATAGTTCGTCTGAAAAAAGGACGGCAAAAATAGGTTTTTCGAACCTCAAATACCAATAATTTAAAGAAAAATCTGAGCTTATCGCTTTTCTATGTAAATATCCTGCTCAATTTTCCGGCCTTTGAAACTAAAAACCAGCTTGTACACACCCGACGCAAATTTGCTTTCATCTAGCAGCACCTCATTCTCAGACTGCATCAATGGATCGAACAACTGCTTGTAAGACAGTTGATTACCTCGAAACAACTCCAAGGTACAACTCTTGGCTTCCGGAAGATTGAAGTGGATCAACATCTGACTGGAATCTACCAATTGCGCCACTTGCAGCGAAATAGAACCTGCCATGTTTTTTTGTTTTTTAAATATTTTTTCGTCCAACATTGCCACCCGAACCGTAACTATGAGTTTTTCATTGTCCCAAATGGTATAAGCACCACGTACAGCACCTTTGGCCACTGCAATGCTGATATAGTCGCCGAAAAACAATTTCGAAGAGGGTACACAAAATGACTCGTTTGTCAAGCGAATATTGGGCCCCACCTTCTCTTTCTTCAAGGTGCAGGCATATACATCGGTAAATAAATTGTTCTCCGAATTTCTGCGGTCATAAAACATCGCATACACAATACCAGACTTGGCATCCACCGTAATACTCGGCATATACTGATCTCTGCCATTCCCTTTGGCATCGCTATTAACGCGTGTGGGCACTGTCCAAGTGGCACCCATGTCGGCCGAATACATATAGAAAACGTCCAAATCCCCATGCCTTGCATCGCCCCATATTACATACAGTCCTCCTTTTGTATCAGCCGCAATGAATGGCATACTATTGGCCCGGTACAAGCCCTTAATCTCTTGGTTCCAGCCGCCGTCCTGCCGCGCAATGATGCGGTCTTTACCCCAAGTTTTGCCTCCGTCGAGGCTCTTGTCAAACCAAATGGCATTCTTTCCCGCCCATACGGCGAATAGGGTACCCTGTTTACCAGCAGCCAATGTCGCACCTTCTAGGGTAAAGTCATCGTCCGCAGCATCACCGGCAGTATCTGATATCACCACAGGGGTTTCGAAACTCACACCGCCATTCTCACTCCAAGCCACACGTATCCGCGAGCTATCTAACGCAGATTTGGAGCCATAGGCATCAAATTCCGTCCATGATAGGTATATCCTATCGCAATACGCGCTTTTGCGCCCCTCGTCTACAAATACCCAGGGCTTGTCTTGAACCTTGCCCGGATTATACCCCACCCCAGTGCTGCTAAACGTCTGTCCGTCATCCGTGCTGCGTTCAAATACAATACGATCAAACTGGGCGGGCCACTTTTCCGATTTGTTTTTGGCCAAATGACAGAGGTAAAACGTGCCGTTGCGGCTAATTTTAACCACGGGATCCCCGTAAAACCCTTCAGGGGGGTCAGATGTTTTGGGAGACCAATTAAAGCCCCCATCTTGACTTACAAATAATAAATTGTTGTTCGAACCCAAAAACTGAGTCGCAGGATACAAGGGATCAATAGTGATACATGGTTCATTGGTTTCCACGCCTTCTTTGCTGAGTTCAGTGCTCACTACTTGAGCCTGAGAGCAGAAAAAAAAGCTGCTTAAACATCCAAAGAATGCAGCATATTTCATGCGAGAAAGCTTAAGCGGTAAACGCAGTACTATGTCTTGCAGCCAGCCAGCGTTCAGCATCCAAAGCGGCCATACAACCACTGCCAGCAGCTGTTACCGCCTGTCTGTAAACCTTATCTTGAGCATCGCCCGCGCAGAATACGCCTTCAATATTCGTATAGGTTGAACCAGGACGGGTTACGATATACCCTTGCTCATCCATTTCCAAATAGGGCTTAAATACTTTGGTATTGGGGTCGTGACCAATGGCAACGAAAAATCCTTTGATTGAAATCTCACGTAGTTCGCCTGTTTCATTATTCTTTACACGCACACCTTCTACAACTTGATCTCCAAGGATTTCATCGGTTTCAGAATTGAAGAGAATCTCAATATTCGGAGTATTTTCAACGCGGTGTTGCATGGCTTTTGATGCGCGGAAATGATCCTTGCGCACAATCATGTATACCTTACTGCAAATCTTCGACAAGTAAGCCGCTTCTTCACAAGCCGTATCTCCAGCGCCTACGATAGCAACATCAGATCCTCGGTAGAAGAAACCGTCGCACACTGCGCAAGCACTTACACCGCCGCCATTCAGGCGTTGCTCACTCGGTATACCCAACCATTTTGCACTCGCACCTGTAGAAATAATCACAGCATCCGCAATGATTTCCTTCGTACCATCTACCCATACTTTTTGAGGACCGCCTTGCTTAAACTCAACACCTGTAACCATGCCAAAACGCACATCAGTACCCAATCGAACTGCCTGTTTGCGGAACAAATCCATCATTTCAGGCCCCATAATCCCATCAGGATATCCAGGATAATTCTCCACTTCAGTGGTGATGGTCAGTTGGCCGCCGGGTTGCAAACCCTCGTAAACCACAGGTTTCATGTCTGCACGGGCTGCATAGATTGCCGCCGTATAGCCTGCGGGTCCGCTGCCAATGATTAAGCACTCTACGTGTTCAGGTTGTTGGTTCATAAATCAAGGGCAAAGTTAACACATGCCCCGCGAAAGTGTTCGAGGTGTTATTAAAGTGTGATAAGATTGTTTGAAAAGCCCATCCCAAAAGAATCAAAAAGAGGAATGCTCGGTATCTATTATATGAATTTTCATCTTTGTCAAATAGCTTTGCCCCATGAGCAGTCCCTACCAAATTCAAAACCTACAAGAATATCACGAGAGTTATAAGCGCAGCGTAGCGGATCCCAGTGGTTTTTGGTCAGACATTGCCCAACACTTTGAATGGAAAAAACCGTGGAACGCGGTCTGCGATTGGAACTTTCAAGAGCCAAGCATTCGCT
>JBEIRK010000103.1:0-8914 GCA_040376005.1 Flavobacteriales bacterium | reverse complement strand
CCGTTTGATACTTTAACCAAAGCTTCCATTCCGACTTCAATTGTGGAATATCTGCTTGGTACTTTGTTACAGTCTCGCGAACGGTATAGCTTTCTTTACCCGTAAAATCATAGGGTTTGGCAAGCTCAGTAACAGCAAAAGACTCAATAACATTCAAGCGTCCCATCATGATAGACCATGCTGTATCAAAAAAATCAAACCTACCTGCCTTGATTTGGTCATCAATACTGGTTTCGTATTTCTTTAATTTGGCGATATCCTTATTGGTAAAAAAGCGTTTGTCGTTATCTAACTTCTCCAGCACATTGGCATACACTTTTTTAGAAAAGTCATCATCCAATTTTGGCGCACTGTAGTGTTCCTCCTTGAGTATATTGGTGATTTTCACCAGCAAGCCATCACCAGTAGCAAGTTTTTTATTGCTGCAAAAAACCAGCACCGTAACCAGCAATGCCGCTGTAGTGGTTGGCACCCAAAACTTCATCTTCATATTCCTACTCTATTTTATATTGTGCAATCTCTCTTATTCCAATCCTAGCACTTCTGCGCCTTGATTGAAAATCAAATCCACGGGAATACCCGCCTTGTTCACTCTTTCTAAATCTTCAGCCAATGCAGCAGGAACTACACCGAGTTTACTCAAGTAATCTGCTGTAGCTTGTTCGTCACCATTGCCTTGCAAAATGAGCAAATCGCCAGCCAACTTCTCAATAACTGCGCGCATTTTAACCACATCAACTTTATAGGTACCGTCTTTTTGACGGATTACTGCGCCATTATCAACCAAAGTATTAAAGGTGATCATATTGGCTTTGCCATGGGCACTGCCCGCACCAAAACGCACAGACCTGAACACACTGGCAGTAAAGGTCACATAGAAATCATCCAATTTGCCTTCCAATTCGCCTTTATCTACCAATTGGGTTACCATGTATAATCCTAACACATCTGCTTTACACTCTTCAATGGCTGAATAATAGGAACCCAATGCGTCGCGCACTGTGCCTTTATCCGTAATGGTATTTTTAATTCCCAAACCATGCGCCACTTCGTGAAACATTACATTATTAAAAAATGCATCGAAGGTGATATTGGCGCGTTGTGAAGGATCGATGAGCAATCCACTGATCGGTTGCACCATATTTTCAAATTTTGCACGCATCACATTCTTTAACTGAGATCTGCGTGTGCCATGCATGGTTTGCAACTGTTCATCATTTGGCAAGTTCACGGCAATGGTTTTGCTACCAGAATTGCAATCGCCCGCATAATACACAGCATCAAATACAGCCAATTGGCTATTTCCATTGTTCACTTCCTCTTTTTTGTATTCAGCAGGAACGGGTAAATTCTTTTGTAAATCAGGCAACAACTCAATGTAACGTTCCAGTTTGGCGCCCCATGCTTTGTCTCGCACAAGCACATAAGCTTCAAAAGCCGTTTTCGCCCCCATCAATTGGTCTTCGTAATTTTCAATAGGACCAATGATAATGTCAAGAGACTCATTCTTTACCCTCAGCCATGCAATATCACTGGGTGGATATGCATTCATCATCAGCGCCTCAGCACGCAACATTAAGTAATCGAACAATTCCACATGTTTCTCTCTGCCCAATGCTATGGCCGCTTTTCTCAGATTTTCAGAAATCTGCACAATTTCCTCTCCATAGGCCATGAAATAGGGTTGGTCTTCAAACCCACCAAAACCATTTTGTAGCACTACAGAATAAGGATCCATGCGCATACCGCGATACGCAGAATCCAAGGTCGCTTTTGTAACTCCCGCGGGGTAGAACGTTGAACCTGCGGGTTTTGGACCGATTCCTTCCACAAATGGAGCATTGTCATTCAGTCTATCCCAAGGGCCATAATTTAGGAGCATGAAATTTTTCAAGGTCTCGTCCTGCGTTCTAGAAAGCACCGAGTCTTTGTGACCATAGCTCTGCATCCAAAATACATGGTCAGCATGCTTCGCTGCTTCAATCATATATCCCAATGCCGTTTTTTCTTCTGGGCTTAAGCCCGAAATATCAGAACTGAGGGTAATGGTTTTATACCCAGCTAGCTTTTCAGCGACAGGATATCCTTTCAACGGTTTATATTCGCTTAAATACTGGCGTGCAGATGCAATTTGGTCCATTGGCAATGGAGTAATCAAACCTACTTCTTGTGAAATGGCCCATTTAGGCAAGGCTGCCGCACCCAGAATCAGTGCTAATTTTATTGTACGCTTCATATTTGAATACTTATTTTTCAAGAATCATGCAAATCTATTCCTTTTTAATAAAGTCAGGTGGGTGTACCCTATCAAGTTTCTTACCAACCTTTCGCATTGTCCGACGAAACATTTGTTTGCGCTGGATAAATTGATTTCGTTTGCATTAAAGTTACCCCGTTATTTTACCGGGCACTGACACTTGTTTAAACAAAAATAAATCTTTCAGATAGTTGTGCAAACAAAGATTCTATCTTTGCCGTTTCTTACCCATTGCTACTTGTTTAGCCCATGACCCTAACCCCTGAAGACTACCAATTGCCTGAAACCGATTTCTCCTTGTATCGGTTGTTTCCAAACTATGCGGGCAAGGTGACAAATCAATTGGGAAGCTACCCTCTTTCGTTTATGGAATTGAGCAAACCCACAGGGAAATATGTGTCGCGGTTATTAATGCGCGAAGTGAATATCCTCACCCGCAGACACTCGATTGTATTGATTGGAAATTCATGTGCTCCCGGTTACTTCTTCCCGAAATTAGAGTCTGATAAGGGAATTTCTCAATTTGCGAGAGAAACCCATAATACCTGTGGAATATTTGTGGCCAATGTGCCATCTGATGCCGTGGTTTCAAGTGAGGCGGTGAGCTTTGAAGCGGAGCCATTTATGATATTGCGCTTGCGCGACAATTGGCAAACATTTGAAGACTATTTATCTTCCATGCATTCCAAGTATCGGGTTCGTGCGAAAAAAGTCTTGGAACTTTCAGAACCACTGCAATTAGAAATTTATGATGCGGAGAACCTTCCCGAAACGATTTTGAATCGCTGTGCAGTATTGTTACACGAAACACTCAAAGAGAAAACGCTAGCAATGAACAAGAACTTACGGGGTATGTTGCAGTGTTTTGCAGGCCACTTTGGGGGTAGAATTCAATTTCGGGTCTATCGAAAAGCAGGCGAGGTAGTAGGATTTATTACTTGCACACAGTTGGGCGACCGCATGTTGGCATGGCATTTAGGGTATGACGCCTCCCAAGCGAAAGAATTGCATATATACCAGCGGATGTTGTATGACTTGGTAAGAGATTCCATTTCACAGGGTTGTTACTCCGTCAATTTTGGGAGAACCGCAACTGAGATCAAAAGCACTATTGGCGCGGAACCCATGCAAAACAAGTTTGTGGTGTACGCGAGAAACCCATTTACCCGAAAATTGCTTCAGTTCTATAAAAAGAGATATTTCAAACCCGCTACCTATACCCTTCGTCGGCCTTTTAAGGATTGATTGCTATTGCAACCTATATTTGCAATGTAAACACCAATGAAGTCCCTATTTACGATATCGGCTTTGGCTATTTGCTTAAGCCTGAACGCGCAAGACACCTTACTAAACCGCAAAGGCAGCAACTACAGATTTACAGCCCTTGCCAATGTAGAAGCCACTCAAGTTCAAGACCAATGCAGAACCAGTACTTGCTGGAGTTACAGTTCATTGTCTTTCGTTGAATCAGAATTGCTGCGCAGCGGTAAAGGCTATCACAACTTGAGTGAAATGTATATTGTGCGTTGCGCATACATCGAAAAAGCGATCACCTATATTCGCATGGGAGGCAAACACCAGTTTGATGAGGGAGGCGAGTTTCATGACATACCCACCATCATTAAGAAATACGGAGTCGTGCCTGAAGAGGCGTATAAGGGCATAGAATATGGCGAAACCCGACACAACCACAGCGAAATGGTGGCTATGCTAAAGGGGATGCTAGACAATTTAAAAGACATGCCTCAGGGCAAGCTCACCCCTGTGTGGACCGATGCTATTGCAGGTGTCGTAGATGCTTATTTAGGCGCAGTTCCTGAGAAATTCACCTACCAAGGCAAAGAATATACACCCCTTGAGTTCTCAAAAAGTTTGGGACTTAACATGGATGACTATGTGGTGCTTACATCGTTCACCCACCACGAGATGAATAAGCCCTTTGTGATAGAGGTAGCAGACAACTGGGCCATGGCAAGTGCCTACAATGTGGTGTTGGACGATATGATTTCAACCATGGAAACCGGTTTGAAAAAGGGCTTTAGTTTTGCTTGGGCGGCCGATGTGAGTGAAAAGGGATTCTCATTCTATGACGGCTTGGGTATTGTGCCACAAGAAGACAGCATGGTGCAGCAAAAAAGTAAGGACAGCAAAGGCTTCAACAACCCAGGAGGAGAAAGAGGGGGCTATGGCTTTGCAAATCCAGTGGCAGAAAAAAACATAACTCCTGAACTGCGCCAAAAAGCATTTGATGAGCAAACCACTACAGACGACCATGGCATGCACATCACCGGAATGGTGAAAGACCAATCAGGGAAGAACTATTACATCGTAAAGAACTCGTGGGGAACCTCTAACTATCTCCAAGGATATTTGTATGTGTCTGAGAATTATGTTCGCTACAAAACCATCTGTGTGATGGTGCACAAAGACGCCTTAAGTAAGGAACTTAAAAAGAAATTGGAAATAGAATAAATCCAAGTTTTTTACGTTCTTTGTATAAGAACACTTATGAAAAACCCACTTAAAATCTTCAAAATCGCAGCAGTAGTCCTTATCGTCGTGTTGGCGCTTCAAGCATGTGGCACCAGCAGAAGCCATTGCAACACAAAAGGCAAAACCCGTGTAGAAATGGGTTTCATGTGATGCTCTTTGGGATGTAATTATTCCTCAAAGCCTCACCCAACTGCTCCAAAAGGCGGACTTCTAATCGAAGCCCCACAGTCATTTTTTTGACATAATGGCTGATTTCAAACAACCAAAGTAAAACTTTGTTGGTTATTGTTGTATGAAGCATCGCGTGCTATTCGTTTGCCTCGGCAATATCTGCAGATCGCCATTGGCGGAACGGATATTTCTTGACCAAGCCGAAAAGCATGGAATCATTAATTTCGTAGCAGCAGATAGTGCAGGCACTAGCGACCAACACGAAGGCGAGTTGCCCGATCCACGTACGCGAAAAAATGCCCTCGACCATGGACTTAAGCTCAGCAGCAGAGCCCGAAAATTCAAGATCGCCGATTTCGCAGCTTTTGACCAAATTCTGGTAATGGATAATCGCAACCTTGAACATGTGCTAAACATGGCCCAAACTGAAGCTGATACATTGAAAGTGAGCCTGTTTCGCGACTATGACCCCCAAGGTCGTGGTGAAGACATGCCCGACCCTTGGTACGGTGAAGAGAAAGGATTTGAGGAAGTCTTCCAAATCACGCATCGAACAATCATTCACTTTCTTGAAACATTGAGAAAATAAATGTAAATTTGAATGCCACGTTTTCTGTAATAAAGCGTCTAATCGGTAAGGAAATAACTATACTTCATTTGAAAAGAAACATACTTGTAGCTATTTGTTTGATACTCATGGGTTCTCTGAAGGCACAAACTTCAGCAGGTACCGATTTTTGGGTAGCAAGCACTTACCCTTTCTACTCGGGTGATTCTTTTTATTTGGCCATCGCATCGGAAAAACCCACCAGTGCGCGGATGGATATCCCCTTAGCAAACTATTCTGACTCGGTTACCTTAGGGTATAATGAAATAAAATACATAAAGGTTCCTGCCAACATTCGCCAGAGCTACTACTACTGGTATTCTACAGCACCCAAGAAAATTGGTGAAAACGCGATACATGTTACTTCAAAATTACCGGTTCGTGTATATGCTTTTGTAGATGGGAGATGGTACAGTTGCGGTGCCACGGCGGTTTACCCAACCAAAACACAACCTCCGGGAGGCAAATATTACCCATATAAGTCCCGATGGTACTCAGGGGGCAGCGGTGGGTCTACTTACAAGAACTTCTTTTTCTCTGTTGTAGGCATTGATGATTCGGTTACTGTAAAATTCAATACCAGTACCACCATGATGTGGAATATGCCGCCGGGCAATCAAATCACGCTGCGGAAAGGAGAAATGGTGCGGATTTACACTTGGATTCTTGGTGCAGATCCAAACCTAGAGGTGGAGGCCCAACAGGGCAAGCGAATAGCGGTATTTACTGAGAATTTCTTTGATTACGCAATTGCGGGATGCTATCAATACGACTTAATGTACGAGCAAATTCTGCCCTCCAACGTGATGGGCACGGATTTTCTGATGACCCCGTACATGTACCATAAAAAAGGTTACGACTACACGGTCACAGCGATGGACTCCAACACCATCCTTAAAAAAGATGGCAAAGCAATCGATACACTCAATGTGGGGGATACCTATTACGGCCGGATATACAGTGATAGTAGTTGCTTGATTACAGCAGACAAACCCGTAAGCTGTTGGGAAAAGAACATCCTTGATACTTGCGTTGGCGGAGGCGGTTGGGGAGGATGGTTTTCTGGACCTTCCATTATGACCTTGAGCTCTAATGAGCAAATGATCACAGATGCAACTGTATCTGTTCCCGCAAGCACCAATTTCACCGACAACTACATCAATATCATCACAACCAAATTTGGCAAAGACAGCACATGGTTGGATGGTAACCTACTTCCCTCGAACGAATTTAAGCCTATAATCAACGGTAGTTTTTACCTATACAGAGATACCATTTTAAAGGGGAACCACCGCCTCATGGGCAATTATGGGTTCATATCCTACATCTATGGTCGAGGTATTTACGGGGGTTACGCTTACAATGCCAGCGCAGGACTTCAAAGCTTAAAAAGGCTTATCAGTTCAGAGGTATTCAAAAGCTGCGATACAGGTCGTGTGGTAAAGCTTACGAGCACCGGAGATCCCGCGAAAAACTACCAATGGACCTTCGGCAACCAAAAAGATACTGGACTTACCGCATGGTTTCAGATTACCAAAGAAGGCACCTATCCTGTAAAGTTGAAATATCAGTTGCTGCGCAACAACTTATGGGATTCTGTAGTTACATTTTTACAAATAAAAGGATCTGGAACACTCGATTTTGTAAAAGGTGCTACCCACAATGTTTGCAAGACAGAGTATACCACCACCTTGCCAAAAACCAAACTATTCCGCTACAAATGGAGTAATGGGGATACTTCGCATTTCTTTAAAACTGCAGTTTCAGGGAAATACTCGCTTGTTGTGACCAATACAGCTACAAACTGTAAATTCTATGACACCATGGAGGTCACTTTGTTCGACAAGTTGAGTACTGACTTTTCAATTACCATGGCTAAGCGCTGCCCAGGATATCCCATCTTCATGTTCAACAATAGTGTTGTGGGCAAGAATGACAGCATCGTGGACTATCAATGGTATGTTGATAACCAACGCAATCAAAAAACCCGCCACGATACTGTAAAATACGCTTATCCTGGAACTTATGATTTGCGCTTGGTGATTACCAGTAAGAGTGGTTGCAAAGACAGCGCAGAGAAACAAATCAAAGTACAGGACAACCCAATTCTTGTAACAGGATTGCGCACCTATGATAGCTGCTATCAAAGAGCCAGCTTCAGATTCAACAGCCAAAGCGCACTTTCTGTAGGTAGAATTGTACGTTATCAGTGGTTATTCAGTGATGGAGACACCACTTATAAGAAGATGCAGGCCATCAAAGGATTCAAAGATTCAGGAATCTATTGGGCCCGATTTGCCGCATTCTCTGATGCAGGCTGCTCAGACACTACAGACCCCTTATATTTCAAAGTTCATGGCGCCCCTGCACCTTATTTTGATGTTACAGATAGCTCTGTATGTAGTTCAGGCAATTACTTTAGGGTAGATAACCAAACGCGCACCTATGGCCGCAAGGTAAAGTATGAATGGCAGTGGGGAGATGGCAGTGGGGAAACCTTTGAAGAGCCAGGCTTTAAAAATTACGGTGATACCGGAACCTATACCATCGCTTTGGTGACCGCCTACCAAAACACCGGCTGTTCAGATACTTTCCGCAGAACGGTGCAAGTATTGCCCAATCCCAAGGCGGCACTCACCATTGACAGTTCGAACTTTTGCCTGAACCGAAATTATTACCATGTAAACAGCAATCTTTCTGATGCAAAAGGTGCAAAAGTGAGGTATACCACATGGAAATGGGGAGATGGAACCCAAACGGACTCTGCTGTAGCCCTCAAACAATACAAAGCCACGGGTACCTTCAGAATGAAAATGTACTTTTCAACGGGTAAAGGGTGCCTAGATTCCGCGCAGAAAAATTTGGTTGTCTTTGCCAGTCCAATTGCTAAGTTTGGCATCAGCGATAGCAGTATCTGTGGTTCTACCAATTACTTTAATTTAACCAACGGTTCTACTGCTCCAGTAAATGCACGTTGGAATTGGAATTTCGGAGATGGAAATACATCCACTACCAAAACACCTGGCAAGATATCTTACACCGGGTATGGCGATTTCACCATTACGTTAGCCGTGAGAGATCCCCTGTACAATTGTACTGATACGACCCGTCGCACCGTGCGCGTATTGAAAGGGCTCGCATTACAGCCTGTAAGCACAGATAGCGCGATATGCGATGTAAAAGGCAAATTCACGTTTAAAGACACCACAAACTATGGGAATATCACCCCGCAGCGCAGATGGATATTTGGCCCGAACAGCAAGGATACAAGCACAGCAAGTAGCTTTACGCATCAATATAAAACTCCAGGATACAAGAAAATTGTGATGATAGGAGGAATTCCCGGAACCTGCGCAGACACAGTTTCATTTAACGTGCATGTGCGT
>JBEIRK010000251.1:0-1688 GCA_040376005.1 Flavobacteriales bacterium | reverse complement strand
GTGGTAGGTTTGTATGACACTGGTAACTTTAAAATTGGTGATACCCTCACGGAAGGAGAAGATCTTCAATTCAAAGGAATTCCAAGCTTCTCACCTGAAATTTTTAGAGAACTCATCAATATTGACCCCATGAAAAGCAAACAGCTAGAAAAGGGGATTCAACAATTGACGGATGAAGGGCTCGCATCACTGTTTGTGCAAGAACCAGGAAGCCGCAAATTTGTGGGTACCGTGGGTGAATTGCAATTTGAAGTGCTGCAATACAGACTGGAGCATGAATATGGTGCAAAGTGTAGGTTTGAGGCTAGGTCTATTCATAAGGCCTGTTGGATGAGTGGTGAAGCGGAGGTCATTAAGGAATTTATGAAATTCAGAGGGAGCAATATTGCCTATGATAAAGACGGACTTCCCGTGTTTTTGGCTGAAACGGCATTTGTATTGCGCATGGCGCAAGAAAATAATCCAAAAATCCACTTCCATACTACGAGTGAATTCAAGGTGTAAGCTCCGTTACAATTTTCCTTTTCCTTCTCTAAGTAATATGGGCTCGTTACCAGTGCAGTCAACAACGGTGCTCGCCTCGTAACCGCCAGGTCCATCGTCTACAAATAGGTCAACATCTGCGTGAAATCTTTCTTCGATTTCTTCAGGATCCGAGAAATAATGCAACATTT
Source organism: Flavobacteriales bacterium (assembly GCA_040376005.1). Classification (GTDB taxonomy): domain Bacteria; phylum Bacteroidota; class Bacteroidia; order NS11-12g; family UBA955; genus JAGXTF01. Next base: position 1,014 of record JBEIRK010000251.1, on the reverse strand, counting down.
CATCTTCACTATGCAAACTGCTACAGGCAAGCGGTTCACCCAACATTTGTATAACTTCCAACAAGAAAGCCTCATCGGGTATGCGTATACCTATGGTTTGCCTGCGATTTTCATAGCCCCTGAATTTCTTTACATTGGCCCGAAAAATAAATGTAAATGGTCCCGGTAAGCTGCTTTTCATAAGCCTGAAAATGGCAGTTGAAAAACTTAAGGTGAACTCAGAAACCATTTCGAAATTGGCACATATGAGACTCAAATTCGCCTGACTTGGTTTTTTGCCTACCAATTTACATAGTTTTTCCAAACCTGCATTGCTGCTGAATGCGCAGGCCATGGTGTATACCGAGTCTGTGGGGAAAATACATACTGCGCCCTCTTTTAGATGCTTTGCTATTGATGCTACTTCATGATGCAACAGCTTTTGATCACTGGCGCGGTATACTTCCATGACTCAAAGATACAATCGAATTATTCAGGATTTTTATCGTTTAATTAAACCTTTTGAGGGTTCGATTCGTATTTACTGTATACCTTTACGTAAATAAATATGAAAATGAAAAGTACAATTACAATGTTTGCAGGTGCAGCCTTTTTTGCTTTGCCCGCATTTTCTCAAATTACCGTCACGGAGTCAAATCTTATTAAAACCGGCCAAACGGTGGTGCAAGGTTTTGATTCTAAAGTATATAAACTCCCTGCTGCAGGAACAAATCAAACTTGGAATTTTTCGAATTTGGTAGCAGATGATAAAGATACCATATCTTTTGGTGCCGCATCTTGGTACCCAGGATATAGCAGTTTCCCAAAAGCAACCCATGGAATTAAAAACGGTGATAGCTCTTTTTCTTTTCTTACCCTAAACGCCACAAAGATATCACTCCTCGGGGAATATAACGTTTTTAATGGCGAAGTATCCGTTGATACGGGCTTTGGATTTCAATTGTTGAAATTACCCGCAACAATGGGAACAAAATGGACTGAGAATAAAAATGGCATAGGAGAGAAGTCGGAACT
>JBEIRK010000216.1:0-2448 GCA_040376005.1 Flavobacteriales bacterium | reverse complement strand
TTTCAAAGGTTCAAGGCAACTTGTTCACATCTACCAATAATAAAGATAGGCAGTTACTTAATGCCTGGCCGATTTGCATGTGAGGTAATGCTTGGCCAGTGTGTCAAGGCTCCATATGACCACTATTCCATTTTTTTAACTTTTCATCGTGTGCGACAAGCTTGTGCGCAAAATATCTCCTATAAATGCGGACTTTTTCAGAAAATCCTTGTAAAGTTGAAGTCTTGAAAAAGCATATTCTTTCCCTATTGCTGTTGGTCATCCTTGTTAAAATACTCTATGCAGTAGCGGGATACTATTGGTTGCCTAGTCAAGATAAGGGCTTGAATCAGGTGCTGCAGTTGCAGCAGCGCAACGACAGTGAATGGTATAAGCAAATAGCCTTACACGGCTATCCAAGAGTAGAAGATGCTCGTGAATTGGGATCTTCTGATTCGAATAATGTAAAGCAAAGTGCATGGGCGTTTTTTCCATTATACCCAGCGGTGAATCGCGCTACTATGGAGTTGTTCTCTTGTTCTTATGATGCTGCCGCGACTGCAACTGGTTTTTTATTTTCTCTCTTATTGTTTGTGGGTTTTTATTTGCTTGCACGCAGCAGACTTGGCGATGCAAAGGCTGCTTTTCAAGCTACCAGTATTTTTATGGTGTTTCCTTTCCATTATTATTTTTCTATGCATTACACAGAATCCTTGTATTTAATGCTGCTGATTTACGCCTTTTTATGCATTGAATGGAGACGGTATGCTGTGCTTTTTGTGTTGCTTTTTCTCTTGCCTTTGTCCCGCCCCAATGGACTGGTAGTGGCGCTTCCTTTATTTGTGTTTATGCTCGAAAAAGAAGGATTATTGCAAGGCTTTAGGTTAAAAATAAATGCTGTATTTCAATGGGAATTTATTAAAAAAGCACTCCCTTTTTTGGCAGTACCCCTAGCGTGGATATTGTATGCATGGTATCAGCATGAACTCACTGGTGAGTATTTTGCTTTCAGTAAAGCCCAAGCTGGCTGGAACAAAAAGTTCATGTTTCCCCTCTTGTCTTTGTTTAGAGAAGGAGATTGGAGGATGCAGTTTAATTCAGCATATACCGTTGTTGCTATGCTATTGACGTTTTACTTATATCGCCGAAGCAGTGTAAGCGAACAAATCTATTTGGGGTTGGGTTTTCTGCTTCCACTTTTAACGGGGTCGGTGCTGAGTATGCCGCGCTTTATTTCTGCTTTGTTTCCGCTGTTTATATTGCCATTCACTGCTGGGCCTATGAATAAGACTAAGTTTGTTTTAGTCGCTGGGCTATGTGTAGTACTTCAACTATTAACTTTTTATTTTTGGGTTATTGGCGATTCATTTTCATATTAAAGTAGGTTTCAAATACGGACACCCTTGGTCTTTTTTTAGTAGAATCGACAAATGGCAAAATTTGACGCTTAAAAAACTGCCATTTTGGCAGAATGGTTGTATATTTGCATAGCGAAATCGCAGTGGCTCAAGAAGAAAGGGCCAGCGTATGAAAACAATGGATGTACAGCAAGTAAAACAGAGGTTTGGGATTATTGGAAGCAGTTTGAAACTCAACACTGCATTGGAGACCGCAGTTAAAGTGGCTCCCACCGATATGAATGTATTGATACAAGGGGAGAGTGGGGTAGGAAAGGAGAGTTTTTCAAAAATCATCCACCAGTTGAGTGGTCGCAAACATGCGCCCTTTATTGCGGTAAACTGCGGAGCCATTCCGGAAGGCACAATAGATTCAGAGCTCTTTGGCCATGAAAAAGGTGCATTTACCGGCGCTACGGACAAACGCAAAGGGTATTTTGAGACAGTAAACGGCGGAACGATTTTTTTGGATGAGGTTGGAGAATTGCCTATGGGTACTCAGGCGCGCCTCTTGCGTATTTTAGAAAATGGCGAGTTTATAAAGGTGGGTAGCTCAGCGGTGCAAAAAACCGATGTGCGCGTGGTTGCTGCTACCAACCGCGATTTGCTCGAACGAGCTATGTCGGGCAAGTTTCGTGAAGACCTCTATTACAGGTTGGCCACGGTGCCCATTCGTGTTCCCAAATTGGCTGAAAGACGCGAGGATATTTATTTGTTGTTTCGCAAATTCAGTATGGATTTTGCCGAGCAGCACCATTCGGTGATGATTGCCTTAGATGCTGAAGCGCAGCAGCTGTTGGAGAATTATCCTTGGCCTGGAAATATCCGTCAATTGCGCAATATATCAGAACAAATTTGCGTGCTTGAGCCGGGCCCAATCATTACTGCAGATGTGCTCAGAAACTACTTGCCTTCTGTAGATCCTGGACTACCCATGCTGTTGGGTAAGACCGACGGCTATGCGGAAGGGATGAGTGAACGCGATGTCTTTTATAAGGTGCTCATAGATTTGCGCAAAGACGTGAATGATTTGAAAAAGGTAGTATTCGGACTGCTTGAAGGCAGAACGGAA
>JBEIRK010000164.1:0-4625 GCA_040376005.1 Flavobacteriales bacterium | reverse complement strand
GTTTTAACTGATCCATGCCCGCTATAGAATAGTCTTGTGTGGCGGCAAATATTTCGTTGTAGGCTGCCTCTATGTTCTGTAAATTGTCGCTGGTATCTTTAGGCATAAACATCAGCACAGCCTTGTGTTTGTAGGCAAAATAGACTGGTCTATTCTTCATCTTTACAAAGGTGAAATGTGGCGTAGTTACTGGATTCCCGCCTTTCAATTGCGCCGGTATTTTTTGAATAAATTGGTGAAAGCGTTCTTCGGAATTCAAGCTCAAAGCGGCAAAGGCGCCATACTTGTTTCCAAATAAAATAATGTCGCTAAATAGCTTAATGCCCGGTGCGGCTGGGTCTTCTATTCCCTTGAAAATGGGCAATTGTTGTATCACCTTCGAAACGCTGTCCAAATACAATGGGGCTTGTCCCGTGGCCTCTTTTCTAATTTTTGAACTTTGAATATGATACATCCAGTTGCAGTTTTTTGGCACTACCAGGATCAAACTGCTTCTGGAATTGAAGTTGTAATAGAGGTAAACACCTATTGCAATGGCAGTTACAGCAACAATAATGATCAGTCCGGTGGCGGTGCGTCTGAATGACATAATGAAATGCAAAAAAACAATCTAATTCCCATACAATTGCTACATCCCGAGCAACTCATGCAGTTTTTTCCAGATGATTTCTTGCCAATGGCTTTTAGAATAGAATAGGAGTGGAGTATTTCAAAAAAAAAGACCGCAATTGCGGTCTTTTTTGTGGGTTGAATCAGGTTGTAAATTAAGAGCCGCTTTTCGCTTCAGCTTTCTTTTTGCAACAGTCTTTTTGCTCGCCTTCGTGAGAGCAACCAGCAGCCTTTGGTGCATCGCTGCCATTGGATGATTTTGCTTCACTACTACCCGCTTTTGCTTTGCAGCAAGATTTGGTAGATTCACCTGCTTTTTTGCAGCAGCTTTTTGACTCTCCGGTGCCACCACCTGCGCATTGCTTCTTCTCAGTTGAGGAAGCAGTAGCTGCAGGAGCTTCAGCAGCAGGAGTGTTTGCAGCGGTTTGTGTAGGAGCTACAGCAGTTGGATTCTTCGCTGCAGAGGTGTCAGTGCTGGTAGCAGATGCCTGCGCTTGCGCTGCGATAGCAAATCCTACAGAAAGAATGGCGAGTGCAAATATTTTTTTCATGGGAATTTATTTCTTTGTGATGATATAGAAACAAAGATAATACCAATTTAACGGAAACGTGCAATTATTGTTTCGCCGCCTACCGTTTTTTGCTCCAAATTGACACAAATCTCACAATCTAGAGGTACAAAAATATCAATACGAGATCCAAAACGGATAAATCCAAATTCGGCGCCTTGCTCAGCTTTGGCACCTACTTTAGCGTAGCAGATAATTCTGCGCGCTACAGCACCCGCAATCTGACGGAATAATATGGCACCTTTGTCGTTTTCAACCACCACCGTGGTGCGTTCATTTTCTGTGCTGCTTTTTGGATGCCAAGCTACCAAATATTTGCCGGGATAATATTGCTGATACGCCACTTTTCCTGCAACAGGATAGCGGTTTACGTGCACGTTTAATGGCGACATAAATATGCTAATCTGTCTGCGCTTATCCTTGAAATATTCAGGTTCCTCTACCTCTTCAATTACCACTACTTTGCCATCTGCTGGCGCAATAATCACTGAAGGGGATACAGGGATTTCACGCGATGGATTGCGGAAAAATTGAACTACTAAAAAGAAGAAAATTACAGAAAATCCAAGCAAAATGCTAAATACAATTCCTTCTCCAAAAGCAAAGTGGGCTCCGAAATTTACTGCTCCTAGAAGCAGCATGGTCATAAATATGATGCGATAACCTTCGCGGTGTATAGACATGCCGCAAAGATAAGGGTTACACGTTTATAGGGCAAACCTTTCGGCTTGTACTGGGGTGCTTTGCACCTTCAAAAAATAGGCTATTTAGAAGCTACCGCGCAGTTTTAAGGTGCTTGCCACTTTGTCCATAGCCACGATATAGGCTGCAATACGCATGTCTACTCCATACTTTTCAGATGTGGCGTATACATGGTCAAATGCTTGCTTCATTACCCTGTCGCTGCGGCGTTGCACGCGTTCTTCTGTCCAGTAATATCCCAAACGGTTCTGTACCCATTCGAAATAACTTACCGTTACCCCACCCGCATTGGCCAAAATGTCTGGAACAACCATAATGCCTTTTTTCTTCAAAATTGGATCAGCCTCAGCAGTAGTTGGTCCATTGGCACCTTCTACAATCAGTTTGGCCTGAATTTTATCTGCATTCAAAGGTGTAATTTGGTCTTCCATGGCCGCAGGTACCAATATGTCGCAAGGCAACAATAAAAAGTCTGCATTTTCAACTTTATTACCACCGGTAAATCCTTCTAGGGTCTTGCTGCTGTTGTTCTGCACATACTCTATGGCTGCTGCCACGTTGATGCCTTCAGGATTATAGTATCCACCAGTTACATCGCTTATTCCCACAATTTTAACGCCCAATTGCTCTAGCAATTTTGCAGATATAGAACCTACATTGCCAAAACCTTGCACTACACAAGTGCAGTTGGATGGCTTCAAGCCCAACTTGGCCATAGCGCTGCGTGCGGTAACCATAACGCCGCGACCTGTAGCTTCTACACGGCCAAGGCTGCCGCCCAATACCAAGGGTTTGCCTGTAACTACAGCCCAGCTGTTGCTGCCGTGGATTTTGCTGTATTCATCAACGATCCAAGCCATTTCTTGCTGACCGGTACCCATGTCGGGCGCTGGAATATCACGGTCTGGACCGAATACATGTTTCATGGCCAAGGTATATCCGCGGGTCATTCTTTCCAACTCGCCTTTACTCATGCTGCGCGGGTCGCACTTTACGCCACCTTTTGCCCCACCATAAGGAATATTCACTACTGCACATTTCCAGGTCATCCATGCAGCAAGGGCTTTTACCTCATCGAGGTTTACATCCATGCTGTAGCGAATACCGCCTTTAGACGGACCCAAATGCACAGAGTGCACAACCCTATAACCTTCAAATACTTTAATGGTGCCATCGTCCATGGTAACAGGGATGTTCACGATTACACACTTGTCTGGTGCTTTTAATACAGATGCAAATTGCTCATCCAATCCGAGTATACGTGCCGCTTCATTGAAGCGCATCATCATGCTTTCTAAGGGGTTATATACCTGACTTCCGCCGGTATGTGTTATTAATGCCATGAGTTGTATTATCTATATGTTAAGGGTTGCAAAAGTAGTGTTCTTACTCAGCCCTTTGCAGGGAATGTGTTTTAGTTTTTCACACGCTTTGCAAGTGTAAAATTTTAGGAACAATATTTGAATCTAAGTACATGGTTCTTAGGGGATAAGAGTGCCTATTTATTATTCAAATAAACTACCGCCTTTGGGTTTTCCTATTTTCCCCAAATGCTGATAGGCCAATTGTGTGGCCTCTCTGCCACGCGCTGTTCGCTGTATATAGCCTTCTTGAATAAGGAAGGGTTCGTACACTTCTTCAATAGTTCCGGCTTCTTCACCTACCGCGGTAGCAATGGTGTTTAAGCCCACGGGACCTCCCTTAAACTTGTCAATGATTGCAGCCAAAATTCTATTGTCCATCTCATCCAAGCCATGGGCATCTACGTTTAATGCTTCTAGGGCAATCTGAGCTATATCAAAGGTAATGGTGCCATCGCCTTTGATTTGCGCAAAATCGCGGGTTCTGCGCAACAAGGCATTCGCAATACGCGGGGTTCCTCGGCTGCGCCTTGCAATTTCAAACGAAGCTTGCTCCTTAATAGGCGAATTCAATATATGGGCACTGCGCATTACAATCTGCGACAACACTTCGGCGGTGTAATATTCCAATCGGAAGTTGATTCCAAAACGCGCACGCAATGGTGCTGTCAATAAACCACTGCGTGTGGTAGCGCCTACCAAAGTAAATGGATTGAGTGCAATTTGAACACTGCGCGCATTTGGCCCCGTGTCAATCATAATGTCAATTTTGTAATCCTCCATGGCGCTGTACAAATACTCCTCCACCACAGGGCTTAATCGATGGATTTCGTCAATAAACAATACATCGCCTTCTGAAAGATTTGTGAGCAGTCCCGCCAAATCACCGGGTTTCTCCAACACCGGTCCGCTGGTGATTTTCATGGATGAGCCCAATTCGTTGGCCACAATGTGACTTAGGGTTGTTTTCCCCAAGCCTGGAGGGCCATGTAGCAATATGTGGTCTAGCGCCTCACCTCTCAGTTTGGCAGCCTGTACAAAGATTTGAAGGTTCTCTAATATCTTTTCCTGACCCGTGAAATCATCAAAATACTGAGGCCTTAGAACCTTTTCTATGTCCTTGTCAACCTTGTTTAAGTTTTCTGAATTGGGGTCCAAGTTCGGATTCATAGGGTTTAGGCTTTGAGTGCCAATTTGCGCAAGCGCTGCGCTACCGAATCGTTTACAGGCCATAGTGGCTGCCTCACAGTGGTTTCGCATATGCCCATTTCGTTTAACATTTCTTTAATACCACCCGGACTGCCGTCGGCAAATATGGCTATAGCCGCTTCGAGGCAACACTCATGCAGGTTTCGCGCTTCCTGCCAGTTGCCCGATAAGGCCG
>JBEIRK010000125.1:0-7093 GCA_040376005.1 Flavobacteriales bacterium | reverse complement strand
TCCAATACCATTGTGAAGGAAAATTCCGATTTCAGCATATTGGCTTTGAAAAAAGCAGCGCAATAAGGGTATCCGGTATTCTTGCCATCGCGGCTCCTTGTTTCATTTGAATCCCTATAAAAGGCTTCTAAAACCTCACTTATTTTGAGTATACTTGCCTCTATCTTATGCACGAAGTAAATCCTTTTAACAGCGACGCAGCAAAGCAAATTGCCTCTGGTGGTTTGTGGATGCGTGTCATGTTTTTTACTGCCATTGTATTCCTGCTATTGGGACTAACCCGCGTAGAAAGCTTGTTATTACAAGTGAATCAATTGCTAGATGGTATTTTATTTTCCTCAAGTTATTGGATGATTGGTGCTTTCTTTTTGGCGGTAATGGCAGGTATAGCACTCTTGATGTATGTGCTATTTTATCTTTGGAAAACTGCAGAGGCAGCTAAAAAATTAGGAGATGCTTTGACAGATGAAACCCTTTTTGCCTACTTTAATAATTATAAAAAAGTGCAGTTTGGTGTGCTCGTTTTTGCAGGCGCTGGATTCCTTATTTATGTTGTGAAATTTGTGTTTATTTTACTGGAGAAATAAGAGTTTACATGGAGAATAATGAAGTAAATAAGGCGGATAATTCCAGTGATATGGTACCACAGATTTCAGAGAAAACGATGAAATCAATTGGCAGTTCTTCACTGCTGATGCTCATCGCCTCTGTGGTGTTTTTGGTCAATACCATCGTAGCATTTCTTATAGATATAAAGAGAATGTTTTATTCCTCTTTTATTGCACATATCGTAAGCTTTGTTGTTATCCTATTTTTATTGCGTGCCGCACTCAATCTCAGAAAATATTACGTTGAAAAAGATGAATATGATTTAGAAGTGTTTTCCAATCAGCACAATTTGTTTTGGATTGTACTATGGATTGTAACCTTACTATTGATCTTTATCTTCATCCTCATCAGTATTACAAACGCAAACGGGTAACACCCCATACACACTATGTATATAAACCGAAGCTACCCCCTGAGTTTATTGTTGGGATGGACCGCTAAGTTCATCCTTGTCTTTTTGCTCATCGATGCTGTGCCTGTGTTGTTGCATCGTTTTTTAGACTATGACTTTATCAGAATTCCCTGGTTGCCTATTGCCTTAATTGGTACAGCCCTGGCCTTTTATTTGGGTTTTAAAACCAATGCGAGCTATGACAGACTGTGGGAAGCACGCAAAATATGGGGAAGTATTGTAAACGACAGCCGCAGTTTCGCAGTATTGGTAGATGCGTATGTAAAAGATGTTGAGGTAAAGCGACGCATCATACGCAGGCATGTAGCTTGGCTCACTGCCCTGCGTTTTCAAATGCGCGAACGCAGAGGCTGGGAGCACAATAACCTACGAGACAATGCGCAGTATAGAAATAGCACAGGTGTGGATGAGTTTGACCATACGCTATCTGAGAAGCTACCCGATTATCTCAGTGAGGAAGAAGCAAAAGCAGTGTTGGCGTTGAAGAATCCTGCGGTGCATATTCTGCACAATCAAATGTCCGAAATTTCAGCCTTGCGCGATAAAGAAGAGTTGGATGGATTTAAAACCATGGAAATGTCGGGCGTTATTCGCAATCTCTATGACCACCAAGGCAAGTCTGAACGAATCAAGAATTTTCCATTTCCAAGGCAATATGCCTCATTAAATTTTTACTACGTTTGGCTTTTCATCATCCTGCTTCCTTTTGGAATGATTGGGGAGTTTGAGAAGTTGGGTGAAAATTATGTGTGGATGAGCATTCCTTTTTGTACCATTATTTCATGGGTGTTTTATACCATGGAGATGATTGGCGACTATAGCGAGAATCCCTTTGAAGGTAGTTTTAATGATGTGCCAATTACTACCATTTGCCGCACCATAGAGACGGATTTATTTGAAATGATTCAGGAACCCATCGGTCCTGCAAATGCAAATCCATCCAAGTTGGTGGTATTTTAATGCCAAGGATATTTTTTAAAATATTCGCAATAGAATTCAGGGACTGCACCCCATTTTCTATAGAAAACAGCGACTCCAGGAATATCTGACCCCTCAAAATCTAAGAGAATATTTTTTCCTGCATGGGACTGAATACTGTGCAGAATAATGCCATGCATGATACTTACTTTTCTGCCTTCCTCTGTGGGGCCAGATACAAGATAATGTAATCTCTTGGGCGATTGAATAAATAATCCTGCACCCAATAATTGTTCGTGTTTCCAAGCCTCGTATACAAGCAATAGGCCGCGCTTTTGCGCTTCAGTGCAAGCCTTAATAAATCGCTGATAGTCTGGGTCTTTTACTTTTGTATCCAACAATCCCCACTGGGATTTATGTAATTGAATCACCAGTTCAGCATTGGAGCTCAAGCGATATTCAATCGCTGAATCTGCACATTTTTTTAAATTCTGAAGGGCATCTTTATTAAAAGATTTGTGCAAATCTTCAACGGTGGCATTTAAGTTCAAAACAAAATTAGTCCTGTTTCTAAAGCATGGTATCCCATGCGAGGCTGCGTGCAGTTGCAGGTGTACACGCACAAATTTTCTAGGAATAGCTTCGATACAGTCTGCTACTGAAAAGTGTTTATTGTCAGCATGAAAAAGCCCCAATTGCTGACAGAAAAAGGGGTGATACACATATTCAAGTCCAAATTTCTTGCGTTTGGGTAGGGGGAAAACAGCTTCATAATTCCCATACACCATGGCATCCCATTGGTGGTCGCAAAGTGCATTGAGATACCAACTGAATGCATAGATAGAGCCTACAGTGCTGCTTTCAATGCATGCATCCCATAGATTAAAATCTATATTGTCGTGTTTTACGTATCGGAAATGCATTGTTCAAATACGGTTCTCCAGTTTTTCCATTCCCCGGAGTTGCCGAGGCTTTCATTGTGAAAGATAAAACAAAAAGGCGCCTCGATTTCAGCGAGTACATTTTTAATTCTTTTCACCTCGTCTTTGGCCTCTTCAGGTTGGTATTGCATGTAGTTTTTTAAGCTAACATCCATGAGGCAGAAAGGGTGAATAATTAGGGTTTCTGTAGTATTGGTGTGTAAATTAAAAAGTCTGAAACTATGCGCTGTTCCCGCCCTGAAACCGGTGTCGGAGGCAAAACCCATCGTGTAGTCGTGAAGGATGCCTGCTTCTTGCAATTGCATGCCTGTATGCGGGTATTGTTGTTTCAAAAAATGCTGTCTGCTTCGGTCGATTTGTATATGCAGTGCATTTTCAAGGCGAATTTTCTGCTTGCGAATGGATGCGGCAAATTGGCCACCTGCATAGTCTGGATGCAGGCCTATGGTAAAGGATTGGGCCAACTTTTGCAAAATACGGTGATATGCTTTATTGCGCAGAGGAATGGGTTTGTCCCATGTTCCATAACCGCCGGCATGAATAAATATGCGAACCTGTTTTTTTAACGGCTCTAGTGCACGGTGGATATAGTCAAAGCTATCAAAGGGGTCAGCGGCCCCGAACAGGGTTTTAATTCTTTCTATGGCATCTTGTTTGCCGTTTTTGAGCAATCCACCTAAGAAGCGAATGGGTCCACGTCCACGGTGTTTGAAGGCAATATCTATGTCTAGGGTGGGGTAGATGCCGCTTTTTTTCGGAATGGGAACTTGGAGTTGCTGGTAAAAAGCGTGTAGCGCCAGGTCTAAGCTGGGGTTTTTGTGCAGCTCGTACTTTTTGAAAACACTGGCTTTGGGCTCAAATCTGCCATGTGGATCTGGAGTAAATGCCTGGTATTCTTCGTAGCGGGAAAGAAACCAAAACGCCATGGCGAAGATATCGAATCCTTGGGTCTGGTTTGGATACAGAACATAGCCATACGCTTGCCTTGAAATCGGAGGCATATGGTAGGGGTCTATGGCAGTTTCGAAGAGCAGGGAGGTAGGAACAACTTGAAATCCGGGCAAGGATTCCTCAGAATAATTGATTTTTATTTGGACATCCGAATCTATGAAAGTAGTTGTGTTTTCCGCGATTGTATAAGGCATACCAAGCCTGTTCACGAATATTTCGTCGAGAATATAGGTCAGCCTGGCTGAGGTTTTCGGAGAATAGATGAGCACCATACGCGCGCTTTGCGTATTTTCGCGCAAAATAATGAAGGTAGCCCTAATTACAGGTATCACTGGGCAAGATGGAGCATATCTTGCAGAATTTCTTTTGAAAAAAGGATATGAAGTGCATGGAATCAAGCGCCGCAGCTCACTTTTTAACACAGAGAGAATTGACCACATTTATGAGGACCCGCACAAATCTGGGGCCCGCATGCACTTGCACTACGGTGATTTGACAGACAGTACCAACCTGATTCGCATCATTCAGGAAGTTCAACCCGATGAGATTTACAACCTTGCAGCCCAAAGCCACGTTCAAGTGAGCTTTGAAACGCCAGAATACACAGCCAACAGTGATGGTTTGGGTACCTTGCGTATTTTGGAAGCAGTTCGCATCTTGGGTCTAACAGAAAAAACCCGAATCTATCAGGCAAGTACCAGCGAATTATACGGTTTGGTGCAAGCAGTGCCCCAATCGGAAACAACGCCTTTCTATCCCCGTTCACCCTACGCAGTAGCTAAAATGTATGCCTACTGGATTACGGTGAATTACAGAGAAGCTTACAATATGTATGCGTGCAATGGCATCTTGTTTAACCATGAAAGCCCAGTGCGCGGTGAAACTTTTGTAACCCGGAAAATTACACGTGCTGCAGCGCGTATCGCTTTGGGATTACAAGACAAGTTGTTTATGGGGAATTTGAATTCCCGCCGTGATTGGGGCCATGCTAAGGACTATGTGGAAGCGATGTACCTCATTCTGCAACAAGAAAAGCCTGAAGACTTTGTGATTGCCACGGGAAAAACCACCGAAATCCGTGAGTTTATTCGCATGGCCTTTGGCTACATGGGTGTAAGCTTAGACTTCCAAGGCGAAGGGGCAAATGAAAAGGGTATTGTTGCAAGTATTGATGCTGCTAAATTTGAATCTCAGGTAGGGCGCAAGCCAGAACTGGCCATAGGCAAAGAAGTGTTGTTTGTGGATCCTAAATATTTCAGACCTACTGAAGTGGATTTGCTCATTGGCGATGCCAACAAAGCCAAAGAAAAATTGGGCTGGGAAGCCAAACATACCCTGCATGATTTGGTGAATGATATGATGCAGAGTGACATTAAACTCATGCAAAAAGAAACCTACCTCAAAGATGGGGGCTTCTATACCAAGAATTATTTTGAATAAGTAGGCCCTGCTTGGGGTTTATAAAACCTGTTTGTGCCCGCTTAACGGCGTTTAATGTGGTGCACCTCGTTTAATTCCTTGGTGCTCATTTCTATCACATTCACATCCATCTTAATGTCTTTCAACGGACGGTCGCGTATGTCTTTTTGTTTTTTAGAAATCGCAAGGGCCACATCCATGCCCGAGAAGATATAGCCAAACACTGTGTAGTTCTTATTTAGTGTGGGTTCTCCATTTATATCCGTTACAATGTAAAATTGAGAACCATTAGAGGCCTTTTGGGGATTGTTATCACGGGCTGCGCCTACTGCACTGTAGATATGGGTAAGGCTACCTGAGAATTCTGCAGGAATGGTATATCCAGGGCCACCAGAACCATCGTTGGTTTTAATGCTGTCTTTGGAAAGGGGATCGCCACCTTGGATAACAAAATCCCGCACGATGCGGTGAAACGTGGTGCTGTCAAAAAACCCTGAGTCTGCAAGTTTCATAAAGTTCTTTTTATGCAAAGGGGTGGAATCATAAAGCCACATATACATAATTCCATCTGCTGTGCGAATTTCAATAACCTGTTCTATGGGTTCTGCTGCTGTTGGTTTCTCTTTTTTACACGCAGCTGCGAATAGGAGGGCAGCGAGCACACCGAGGCCAGTGAGGAGTCTTTTCCAGGTCTTTTGACTATACATAGGGGCGAAGTTCGAGATTCATAGGTGGAATTGCAAGTTTGACCCATAAGACGGTTTCATATAAACGCATACAAATAGCAATAAGTAGCTGTAACTTTGAAGCGTGGATAAAAACGCATTGATTTACGTAGCTGGCCACCGCGGTATGGTGGGCTCAGCGGTAGTGCGCGCCTTGCAGGCACAAGGGTATACCAATATAGTTACCCGTACTTCATCTGAATTAAACCTTACTGATCAAGAGGCAACAGAAACGTTTTATAAGGAAATACAACCGGAGTATGTTGTAGTCGCCGCCGCTAAGGTGGGGGGTATTTTGGCAAATAATACATACAGGGCCCAGTTTCTATATGAGAACCTCCAAATCCAGAATAATCTTATTCATTTTGCCTGGAAGTATGGAGTGAAGAAGTTGTTGTTTCTAGGTTCAAGCTGCATTTATCCGAAACTTGCGCCGCAACCTCTGAAAGAAGAATATTTGCTTACAGGCCTATTAGAACCTACCAATGAACCCTATGCTATAGCCAAGATTGCAGGTATCAAAATGTGTGAGGCCTACCGCGATCAGTATGGTTGTAATTTTATTAGCGCCATGCCTACCAATTTGTATGGACCCAATGACAACTACCATCCTGAAAATTCACATGTATTGCCTGCCATGATTCGCAAGTTTCATGAAGCGAAAATGGAAGGCAAGTCAGAGGTCATTATTTGGGGCGATGGCAGCCCGCTGCGCGAATTTTTGTATGCCGATGATTTGGCAGATGCACTGGTGTATTTATTGCTCAACTACAATGAAAAAGAATTCGTAAACGTAGGTTGCGGTGAAGATATTTCCATTATGGATTTGGCACTTTTGGTAAAAAAGGTAACCGGATTCACAGGTGAAATTGTGTGTGATACTTCCAAGCCCAATGGCACACCCCGCAAGCTAATGGATGTTTCACGCTTGTTTGCTACAGGCTGGAGACCTAAGGTGGCACTGGAACAAGGAATCGCCTTGGCCTATCAAGATTTCTTAAGCCGCGAGCAATAGCAGAATCATTCTAACTCGTTGCAGTGATGGGTTTTAAATACGTCTTCTTTAATTTGTAATAAAACGCATTAGAATCAACCATTTATTGTTATAAATATATGTC
>JBEIRK010000064.1:0-14892 GCA_040376005.1 Flavobacteriales bacterium | reverse complement strand
TCATCCATCTTCATCCAGAACAAAGGAGTTTCGAACACCATACCATTTACTTCAAATGGATACAAAGGTGCAATTGCAATGATACGAGGTCTGAATTCTGAATGTTTGTAATCAAAAATCCAGTCTTCCATAATTTCAAATTTCTTGATTTTATCGAAGGTAAACAGTTCGTAGTATGCAGTATCTACAAGGTCAGTGGGATCTTCAGGGTTCAAAGGGTTTTGAACCTGGGTAACGATCAATTGTGAACCTTGCTTAAACGCATCTTCGGGAGTCATCAGACGGTTCAATGAATCTGTCCAGTAGCAGCGTGCCAAACCTTTAACACCAAGGTCATAAATCACCTGTGTTACAGGGTTTTTAGGCCAAGTGAAAGACTTATTCATTTTTTGACGGGTATCGATGTATCTCCAAACGCGGCGTTTGAATTTCACATCTGCTTCCCTAAGGTAAGGATAAGGAACTACAGATGCTTCATCCATACCAGGACGACCGTCATTCACAGGAGTATGTGGGGGTTCATAATGCGATTCAGCCGCATCATCATAATGCGTACCGATAGTTGGAACCTCCAATTTGGCAGGTTCTGCTGGTTTTGCAGCACCACCTGCGGCACCTCCAGTTGAGCCTGAACCTGATCCAGCGCCTGAGCCTGAACCAGATCCACCAGAACCAGAACTACCAGAACTACCAGAACCGGAATCATCCCAGCCCCAGCCTTGGGCATTGACAGTCATAGCTACCAACCCAACACTCATTATGAACAAAATCCTCTTCATACTTATCTTCTTTACTTTTGTTTTTAATTAAATCAACGGAGCAGATGCGTTTTCCAAGTACACAGCGGTGCCACCTGGACCTACAGCTCTAATCTCTGTGAACATAACGAATTCACCTGCTTTCATGGTATTCAAGATACCCTTGATGTTTGCCAATGAAGCACCTGTTACAGATACTTGTTTTGGTCCTGTTCTAGTAACAGCGATGAATTTAAAGCTTTGGATTGTGAATTTCACACCATCATATACAAAACCATCCATCAATGCTACAGCAGCACCTTGAACTTTCAATGCAGCCAATGAAACTGGCTTATCGAATGCCAAAGAACCAGCGCGGAATACAGGCTTAGGAACGTTTCTGATACGGAATTTCTTAGAACCCATGCTCACGTTTCTGTCGCCTACTTTAGCGCTTACAGAAATCATAGCTTCATTGCCTTTACGCACTGGGATCAACGCTTTGTACTTACCAGCACCTGTTTTTACAAGATTCGCACCATTGCAAGTTACAACAACGTTACGGTCATCTATACCAGCTACTGCTACAGAGATTGGGTTATCCAAACCTACGTAGAATACGTTCAATTCATCAGCTGAAATTGCGGCAATCGGCGGGAATACAGTGTATTTACCTTTTGCTTCTTTCATTTCAAATCCACCACCTGGCTTCGGTACAGCAATTTGTACAGTGTACTCATGTTCACCTGCAGAAGATCCGGTAGTTTTGTATTTACCTACACCGTCTACAACTTCAACAGCAGCACCACCCACAGTGATTTTCAAATCAGACTTAGAGTCGTAAGCAGCAAGAATCAAATCTGCTTCGTACGTTTGACCTTGCAACACTGCGCTTGAAGGCGTAGAGATAACGGCCATCGTCTTATCAAACTTGATTTTAGATGCGTTTACAGATTCAGCCAATTTGGTAGTGATTTCTGATTCAAGCGCACGAGCATCGTTTTGGTACTTGCTCAATAGCGCGAATACACCAGCCAATGGGCTGTGCTCAAGATACATACTTACCCATCCACCATGGCCTTCTTTGTCCTTGCTGTCCTCGGCAATAAGAGAAGTCTTTTTAGACAACTCATCTCTGAATTGAAGAAGCAATTTCTTGGTGTAGCCTTGGTCATCGCGGCCACCCAAATATTGGTTTTTAGAAGCTGCATCCAACACACCCAACAACTGAGTTCTGGTGTTGTTGATGAGGTCTTTTACAGCATCACCGCGCATTTTGCCACCGCCTGGATTGAAGGCAAAAGATTTGCCATCACGACGTACACTGCCTTTTTCCAACAAGAAATAATTTGAGTGAACCTCCATGTTATCTCCCATCGTCAATTCAGCAAGACCGCCTTTTACAAGCATTGACTCTGGGTCTTGTTTACGACCTTCAGTGCTTGCTTCCAAGTCAGCTTTTACATTATTGATCTGATTGACGAAATCATCGGCAATCTTCTTTGCGTCTTCAACCAATTTCGCAGCTGCTTTTGCATCTGGTTTGTCAGCTTCAGCTTGAATGGCTTTCAAGGCCATATCATTCTTTGCTACCAAGTTTGCGGTGGAGGTATTCAATGAATTCTCCATCAGGTTGAAAGCTTTAATAATCTCTTTTGATACGTTCAAAGCCAGCAGTGCAATCAATACGAGATACATCATATTGATCATCTTCTGGCGTCCGGACATTTTACCACTTGACATTGTTTTTTCTCCTTATTATTTGGTTGTGGTAAATGTACTATTAGCGGCTTCCACCCATCGCGCTGAGCATGTTACCGTAAATGTTATTCAGGTTGCCCAAGTTACGGTTCAATTTGCCCATTTCTTCTTTGAAATCGCTGGTAGCGGCTTCAGATGCATTGAGGTTGTTCAACACACTGCTCAATCCGCCAGTGAAAGAAGACAAAGAATCTGACACCATTGCAGTATTCTTAGAAATCTCTTCCATGTTCTTCGCTGCCTTATTAGCGCTGTTTGCATATTCAGAGGTTGCGATAGCCGCAGTAGAAATTTCAGACATATCTTTCACATTGCTGCTCAAAGACTGAAGACCAGTGCCCAAGCTTTGAATCAAATCTGGACCAATTTTCGCTTCTGCAAGCATAGCATCTAACTGCTGAGAAATGCTACCACCTTTAGACTTTTCAGCTTTGGTAGTTGGTTCGCCACCTGCTAGTTCTGGGTAAACCAGAGACCAATCGGGATCCATGTGTACAGGTTCAAATGCAGAAATCACGAAGATGATAGCTTCCGTAGCCATACCTGCGATCAACATTGCATCCGCACCTTTCCAGTGCATGATTTTAAACAGGGCTCCTGCAATTACGATTGCTGCACCCAAACCATAAACCATGTTCATGGTCTGCTTCCACCTCTTTGATTCAAAAAAACTTTTGCTCATGTGATATTTGGTTAATTATTGTTTTTTAGTTTTTAATTAAATTCTTATGGTATCCCTAGGGATTATTTCTTGTCTTTGTTTGAACGTCCTATGTAAGTCTGCACGCAGCGGAAGCCTACATATGATTTGCTCGTATCTTGGTACTCGTAGGTACGCGCACCACACTCAATGAAGTAAGCTACGTCTTTCCATGATCCACCGCGAATTACTTTGCGCTTCATAGATTTTGGAGTTGCTTGAGCTTCAGCGCCTCTTTCAGGTATGCGGCGGTAGTGCTCACCGTTCAAATCGTGAACGATTGCATTGTTCGCCACTTCCCAGGTAGTAGATGTCCATTCAGATACGTTACCAGACATGTTGTACAAACCGAAGTCATTCGGGAAGTAAGAGTCTGCGCGCACTGGATACACACCACCGTCTGCGCCGTAGTTACCACGCAAGGGTTTGAAGTTTGCCAACATACATCCTTTGCTGTTGCGGGCATAAGGTCCACCCCAAGGATATTTGTTACCTATACGACCACCGCGTGATGCATATTCCCATTCATATTCTGAAGGCAAACGGAACTCTTCTGTATTTGGAAGGTTACCATTTTGTTCCCAATATGCAGTCTTACGTTGGGTTCTCCATGCGCAGAATGCATTGGCTTGGTGCCAGTTTACACCCACAACTGGATAGTCGTCGTATTTTGGATGCCAGAAGTATACTCTTGACATAGGTTCGTTGTAAGAGTAAGTGAAATCACGCACCCAGCATAAGGTATCAGGATAGATAAGGGTTTCTTCGTCCTTGATGAAACGTCCACGGTCCATTGGATTGTATTTGTCGCGATCCAAATTTGCGGCAGCTACGTAGTCAAACCACTGATACTTGTAAAATAATTTACGGGTATCAATTTGTTTTTTACCACGGAATCTTTCGCTGGTGTTGTAGAACATGTCTTCTAACTCCTCTTTGTAGCGATCCCAATCCACACGCTTGTAGTAATTGATGAAACGGTTTCCATCATCATCTTCTGGCGTGAAGAGTTCATCCTCATCAATCATGTAGCGTGCAATTGAATCAATTACGTGCGCCACAAATTGGCGATACTCATTGTTTGTGATCTCTGTTTCATCCATCCAGAATGCAACCATGGTCATTTGCTTGTTAGGCTCAATGTAGGAAGCAAAGATGTCTTGGTCAGCTTGGCCTGTGTGAAAGGTACCGGAAGGAACATAAATTGTTCCTGGAGGCTGTGGGTGAAACCATGGGCGACGGCCTTGAACTCCAGTGAGGTCACCAGTATCCATCGGTCCGCAAGCCAGCAGGAATACTGCAGCCACAATCCCAGCATTTCTCACATGCTTGTTAGCAAAAGAACCCGCCAGTCCTTTTATGAAGCCGTTATCAGAGAAAATACTCATCAACTTTCTTTTCATGTGGTAATTTTCGAATTTGTATATTACTTGTGAAGTTGCAAAAATATGTCATTCACACGAAAGTGCAAGGCATTTTTTTCTGCAACCTGTGTTATAATAACGATGTGTTATTGTAATTATTGTGTCAGTTATAAAAATTAATCGATTTCAGGAGTCCTGTCCATGTAACGTGGATGCCTATAAATGGTCTCTACTCTCTCCGGCAATGTAATGCGGAAACAGTAGTTTACTTGGATCTCGTGGGTACCATTACTGCCGCGACGCAATGACTGCATTGTAATATCGTAAGAATATCCCACACGCAGCAACTGCTTACCATTTGGTCCTGGATCGTTTCCTTTGATTGGTGGATAGTAGCCCAACATCATTGACATAGCGTCAACGCCCAATACATTGGCTCTAAAGTTTATACCACCAGCATATAACTGGTTCCAGGTAACCATACCTTGTACATCCAACTGAGGCTTCACAAAGCCACCTTTTTCATTTACAGTCTTTACCATAAATGCCGGATCCAATGTCAATGCTGGGTTTCCCATGAAGTTGTCCATGCGACCACCACCCATTAAATAGAAGTGACGGGCGGTAGATACTTGAATGCCTGTGGAGGCACCTGCAGAATAGTTAAACTGCTGAGGTATTATGTGGGAAGTGCTCAATCCTACATACATGTTGTAAAAATTCGGATTTGCATAGTACACGCCAGCGCCGAAAGACGTTCGCGTGTCCCCAGGAGTGCCTGTAGGAATATTCGGATCATTCGGGTCATGGAAGCGCAATTTGCCTGCATCCAATTTTTTTGTAAGACTTAATACATCAAAACCCACACGGATAGAAGATCCATCTGTTAAAGTGTAAGCGCCTGCTGCGCCACCGCGCAAATACGTATTGGTTTCATAAGCCACTACATCATTCACAAAGCCTACATACACACCACCGTAGTTCTTTATGTCGCCGGTGTTGGAATTTTTAATATTAATGGGTGCAGAAAAGCCAAAACCGCTGGTTTTAGGCGCAATGTTCTGCGGGAAATCGAACAATACCTCTTGACCAGACTGACTTTTGAAAGAACCAGTTTGATCTTCAAGGGCTCTCCACTGTTGGTGGGAGATGGCGTTAAGACAAAAACTTCCGGATGCACCTGCGTACGCTGGGTTAAAGAAAACCTTGTTGTAAGCAAAATGCGTGTAGTAGGGGTCCTGCTGCGCCGCTGCGAAGAACGGAATGCAGGCCACACCTGAAAGCACGAGTCTTTTTAAATTCTTAATCATTCGAGTGTATACCTTAAGAGATTCGACAAATTTGAGGATTCTTGGGGAACGTAACAAATTTTTTTTTGAAAAACATTTGTACATCAGACGATTCGGCCACAGAAAATGTGGCATTCTTGGGAAAATAATTCCGGCTTTCAAATTCGAACATTCAGTCATGGTGCGGTTTTTTGATGATTGATGGTCCACAATTCCGTGGTACTACATGAAAAACGCAGGATGAAAAAAATGTTTCATTTTTATTTTAAAACACCGAATACAGCATAGTGGATAACAAGAGGATAAATGAAAAAAAACGTCCAAAAATTATTACATAAAATTGTAAACTAATTTATACACATGCCAGAAATACTTGTAGTAGACGACGAAGCTGCGATTCGGGAAACCCTGAAGGACATCCTCGAATATGAAAATTTCGGTGTTACCCTTGCCGAAGATGGGATGAAAGCACTACAACTACTTCAAAAGAAGGAGTTTGATGCCGTGCTATGTGATGTAAAAATGCCCGGAATCGATGGTATGGAATTGTTGGACCGCGCCATGGCGCTGAATCCCGATGTTCCCTTTATTATGATTTCTGGACACGGGACGGTAGATATGGCCATAGAAAGCACCAAAAAAGGCGCCTATGACTTTATCACCAAACCACCCGATTTGAATCGCCTGCTTATTACCCTGCGCAACGCGGTAGACCGCAACAATTTGGTTGCCGAGACCAAAGTACTGAAGCGCAAGGTGAGCAAGACTTTTGACATTATTGGAGATACTCCAGCGATTCAAAAGATTAAAGAAACCATCGAAAAGGTGGCGCCAACCGAAGCCCGTGTATTAATTACCGGTGAAAACGGCACAGGAAAAGAGCTAGTGGCGCGATGGATACACGAAAAGAGCCCAAGAGCCGGAATGCCCTTGGTAGAAGTGAATTGCGCTAGCATACCAACCGAACTTATCGAGAGTGAATTGTTCGGGCATGAAAAAGGCAGTTTCACCAGCGCTATCAAACAGCGCATTGGCAAATTCGAGCAGGCCCATGGCGGTACCTTGTTTTTGGACGAAATTGGCGACATGAGCATGGCCGCACAAGCCAAGGTATTGCGTGCCATTCAAGAAGGCAAAATCAGCCGTGTAGGCGGTGATAAAGAAATCAAAGTGGATGTGCGCATTGTGGCGGCTACCAATAAGGATTTGCATGCTGAAATTGAGAAAGGCAACTTCCGTATGGACTTGTACCATCGCCTGTCTGTTATTCTCATTCATGTGCCTACGCTGAACGAACGTGCGGATGATGTTCCTATGATTGCCGATAGTTTCTTGGAAGATGCTTGTGCAGACAATGGTATTCCACCGAAAAAATTCACAGCAGATGGCTATGAGGCCTTGAAAGAAGTAAACTGGACTGGAAACATTCGCGAACTCAGAAACGTGGTTGAACGTTTGGTGATTCTTTGCGGTGATGAAATTACGGGTGAAGATGTTTACATTTATTCCAACCCTGCGCAGCGCGGGTCTGATCCTTTTGGTGTAGTAGATCGTTTTAGCACCTTGCAAGAGTTTAGAGATTGGGCGGAAAAGATTTTCATCGAACGCAAATTGATACAGAATGCATGGAATGTGGCCAAAACTGCCACTGAAATCGACATTCAGCGAAGCCATCTTTACAACAAAATAGAAAAATACACTTTAAAGAGACGTTAAATGGCTACCATAGGCTCTGACTTGAAGGCTGCAGCAGACTGGCTCAGGCAGGGAGAATTGGTAGCGATTCCAACGGAAACGGTCTATGGCTTGGCGGCGAACGCGCTGGATGCAACTGCAGTAGCGCGGATTTTCGAAGTCAAGAATAGACCGTTTTTTGATCCTTTAATTGTTCATGTAGCCAGCTTAGAACAGGCCACACCCTTTATCAAGGAAGTTCCCTTGCTGGCCAAGGAGATTTGCCAGGCTTTCTGGCCAGGACCTTTGACCTTGGTTTTTGAGAAGACGGAGCTTATACCTGATTTGGTAACCTCGGGCCATACCTCAGTAGCACTGCGGGTCCCCTCCCACCCCCTTACTTTGGAATTGTTATCTCTGATAGACTTTCCCTTAGCGGCACCCAGTGCCAATGTATTTGGATATGTAAGTCCTACAACGGCGCAGCATGTGCAGGATGGACTGGGAGCAAAAATCCCTTATATTCTAGATGGAGGGCCTTGCAAGGTGGGCGTTGAAAGCACCATTATCCGTGTTCAAGGCAGCAGCATAGAAGTGCTCCGACTCGGTGGAACTGCATTGGAAGATTTAAAGCAATTTAGCAGCCATATTGTAGAAAAGGTGCATCAAAATAGCGACCCTTTGGCCCCAGGTCAATTGGACAAACACTATGCACCCAATACAAAGTTCTTATTGGATTTTAAACATACTGAAAGTCTACCCTCCCATTTAAACATTGGCTATTTGCATTTCAAGAAGTCGAATATGCCTTCTACTCCGGCAGAAAATACTTTTTACTTATCGCCTGAGGGGGATTTTCGCGAAGCGGCCTCCACCCTATTCAAGGTAATGCGAGAAATGGATGCCTTACAATTTGATTTGATACTTGCAGAATCATTGCCAGATATAGGCTTAGGACGTGCGATTAATGACAGATTGCGCCGCGCCGCTGTGCGAGAATCAATCTAAAATAAACTCTTGAATATTCTCCACCACCTCTAGAAATGGAGCTGGCAATTTGGATTCTTCCCACGGATGGGTAACGCCGAATGTATGTCCGGTATTTGCGATAGGAACAAATAAGGCATGCAGACATTCATTGTAAATTTTTTCTGAGGCTTCCATAGAAACAGATTCATCATTCGCACCGTGAAGCAGCATAAGCGGTTTTTCTAGCAAGGCAGCTGCTGCGCAGGGATCAAGCTCTTGTTTATGATCTAAAATATCTCGAACAAAGGTATAGTTCAGCCGCATTTCTTGACCTGTGCGTTGGTTTACTGAAGTAATGAAGCCTTGCTTCTTCCATGCATCCATGGACTGTTGCTTATAAATATCCAAAAAATTGGCTACCGGGGCCAGTGCAATCACCTTAGAAACAATACTGGATTTTAAGCCCGCAATGAGAGCAACACCTCCGCCTCTGCTATGACCACAAATGGTAATTTGAGTTGCATCAATGTGCAGTTCCTCTGCTTTATCAAGCATCCAGTCCAAGGCAGCCTGTGCTTCTTGAACCTCCAAGGAAATGGTATTCGCGGCATAGGCATCCAAATCAGTAAACTCCGCCGGATTTTCAGGAGAGGTGCCATTGTGCGAAAAGTTAAGAAGTACGACTCCAATACCTTGTTGGTTTAACAATTCTGCCATCCCATGCCAAGCGCCCCAATCTTTGAAGCCACGGGTACCGTGTAAGAAGAGCATCGTGGGATATCTTCCTGGACTTTCAGGCATATGAACATCCGCAAACAAGGCTTTGCTGTGATGCTTAGAGATGATACTGTTTTTATGAAGAAGCACTTTGGGAAAAAATAAGTGCCCGGGACCGGAGTCGAACCGGTACGGGGGTTAGCCCACTGGTGTTTGAGACCAGCGCGTCTACCAATTCCGCCACCCGGGCATTTTACTTTAGATTTTGAAAGCTTTGACAATGCAGCTAGGCTGCCAATCAAAATCTTAGAACGCCATCAACCAATGGTAACTGATTAATGGGCTGCAAAAATAGGAAAATAGTTTGAGTTCTATAAATATTTTTTTATGAATTTTTATCATCAGAAATTCATGGTATCAGAAGTGCAAAACACCTCGCTGCATGGGCATTTGCGACACCTGAAAATTGTGTTCACATATTTACCCTAATTGATTTTTTCTAAAATTCAGTGCAAAGTAACCCTTAAAGCGCCTCTTTGCGCGCGCCAAACTCTACCACTTCCAGTTGGGTCAATTGTCCCTTTTCAATAGAAAATCGCAAAGCGGTTCTGATTTGATGAAACCCTTGCAGGCCGCATGCACCTGGATTCATGCAGAGCATATTGTTAAATTCTGGAGCACGCATCACCCGCAGGATATGCGAATGCCCGCAAATAAATACATGCGGCTGATATTGCTGCAAGAGTGCTTTTACCCTTGCAGGAAATTTCCCAGGATACCCACCAATATGGGTCATTAAAAAACGCAAGCCTTGTATGGTAAAGGACAAATTTTCTGGGAACAACAAGCGCGCCTCATGTGGATCCGCATTGCCCCAAACAGCGCGAATGGGTTTATCAAGGCGCAACAATTCATCATACAAATCCAGATTCAACCAGTCTCCGGCATGCCAAATTTCATCTGCCCATTCTGCGTGTTTCAAAATGGCATCATCGTAATATGCATGATTATCACTCAGCAGCAGTATTTTCATGGGTATCGCGTGAAAGGGATGCCATGATGGCAATCCATGGTAAAAAGGGCAGTAAATATCTGGCGGAACCTACGGGGCCTGTTACGCCAATAAAAATGACAATAATGGCAAGCAGGGTCAGTCCTAACCTTGGTTGCTTGCGCACACCTGAGATAAAATAGATCCATTTTACCAAACCTACCAAGCAAAACAAGACCAAATACAGCCATACGATTGGGGATTGCCTTTTGAAAGCATCTGCAATACTATTTAACCCATTCGCTTGCATGAATCCTTGTCCCTCTGGCAAGGCCATGAATGCAACAAAATCATAACGTCCAGGATCGAACAGCATTTTCACACAGCCTTTGATATGGCAAGAGAAGTAACCTTTGAAGTGTGATGTAATATTTATGTTCGCAAGAGAATCCATATAATGGGACTTATGCTTGTAATCTAGCGTGAGAAGCACCTTGTCTTGGGCCAGATAAAAGGAATCCACCTTGGTTGGCTCCATGGCAGACTCAAGCGCCACTCTCTGATTATAGGACCATTTATTTTCTACAGCAACCGAAGAATAATGCCAAAGGTCCCATTTTTGATAATGCAGAAACCCTGCGATAAGCACTGGAATCCAAGAGAGCAGCAATATCCAACGTCTGCGAATACCAAAGAAGGCAAATGCGGTAGCGATGAAAAGGAGCAGGATAAAGACTGGCTTTAGCAGTACCAAGGCACATAGACATAAGGCCATCCCCAGGACATTGTCTTTCAAATACAGATACAGCAGCAAAAGCAGTAAAAATTCGGTCCAAATTTCTGGCATCAGGAAACCCGTATAGAAAAACTGCAGGGGGCTCAACAACATCAACCACTGTAGCAAAGCATGTGGTCTTTTCGCTGCAGTTAACAAAGACAAGGTACTTTTTGCCAACACTGGCAATAGTAATGAAATCAAGGACTGAAGGGCAATAAGCAATAAAGGAACAGCCCCTGTAATGTAGATTAAGAAGGGATACCCAACCGTGCGGCGGGTTTGGGGAAGTTGGTGACCTTGCAGGTTATCCAAGCAGGAATCTGGAACTTGGGACATGAATACGGATCTTGCAGCACAGAGGTATTCTCGAGAGTCGATGAGTTCAGTATAAGAGAACATCTGTTTTCCCAAGGCCAATATTACACAAAGCACATAGACTTTGTAGGCATGGCTTTCCTTAAAAAGGGTATACACTGCGCGCAAGTGTTTTACCATTGAATGGGAATAAACCACCAGCGAATTGCGGCAGCGATAATTGCAAAGAAAAAGGGTGCTGCTTTAAGATCAAAGCGGTATGGTACGGCCAAACTTAAAATGCACAGACCGATAACTACAAAATCGAGAAGCAACTGCGTAATACTTGGAGCATCGATATTCCCAATAATTAAATTGCGACCAGGAACATCAATGCGTAAGTATTGAATTTCACCAAACAGAGCCGAGTAAGCCACTTCTGCTGAAACTCCGACAGGTGCAGCATGAAATAGTGCAGCAGGAACATCGAAGTTGCCATTATTTTCTGTGTGCACCGTATAAAACATAAATCGCCCATCCGATTCTGACGTCCTATCTGCGATGCGATCTGCAGCGAGATCAACAGGTAGGAATTCATCAACGCACTTGGCTGAGAACACGACCAATAGGGCCATGCAGAAGTATTTTATGAGGAGACGAATTTTTTGCTCCATGCAGAAAATTGTGAAGGGCGACTTGCGCCCAAAAGGTTAAATCTCGCGGTTAACGTCCCACTGTTCGAGGTAATCAGCGACGCGGCGAACAAACATTCCACCGAGTGCGCCATCTACTACCCTGTGGTCATAGCTATGACTCAGGAACATCATATGGCGAATGGCAATTACATCACCGAACTCTGTTTCAAGCACGGCAGGCTTCTTACGAATGGCACCTACCGCAAGTATCGCCACCTGTGGCTGATTGATAATAGGCGTTCCCATTACGTTTCCAAAAGAACCCACGTTGGTGATGGTGTAAGTACCGCCTTGAATTTCATCAGGAACCAATTTGTTTGAACGGGCGCGGTTTGCCAAATCATTCACGGTGCGTGTAAGACCTAACAAGTTCATGGTATCCGCGTTTTTAATTACGGGAACAATAAGATTGCCACTGGGTTGTGCAGCAGCCATACCGATATTAATATTCTTCCTGCGAATGATTTTATCACCATCCACAGAGATATTGATCATTGGAAAATCTTTGATTGCACGGGCAACTGCTTCAATAAAGATTGGGGTGAATGTTATGTTTTCACCTTCACGTTTTTTGAAGTCGTTTTTAATTTTATCGCGCCATAGTACCAAATTGGTAACATCAGCCTCAACGAAGCTGGTAACGTGAGGGCTTACGCTTTTGCTCATCACCATATGGTCGGCAATGAGTTTGCGCACGCGGTCCATTTCTACGATTTCATCACCCGCATTTAGGCTTACTGCTGGTGCTTTTGGAGCCTCTTTAATAGCAGGTGTGCTGTTTACAACCGCAGCAGGAGTATTATTTGCTGCAGGGGTTGCAGACGCTGCAGGTGCATTGCCACGGTTTTTAACCCAAGCAAGAATATCAGATTTGGTAACACGGCCTTCTTTTCCTGTGCCTGGAATGGTTTCCAGTTCAGCCATAGAGATACCTTCTGTTCTGGCAATATTCATTACCAAAGGAGAATAGAAACGATCACCTGAAATAGGAGCAGCAGCAACAACCGGCGCTGCAGGAGCTGGAATCGTTTTTTCAATTTCAGCGGCAGCGGTTTCCACCGATTGTGCCACAGGTGCTGTTGGAGCAACGGCGGCAGCGGCGCCTGACGCTGAAATCATGGCAACGGGCTCGCCCACTTTCACCACATCACCATCATTATATAGTTTCTTTACCAGAATCCCGGCTTCAGTGCTTGGGATTTCACTATCTACCTTATCAGTGGCTATTTCAACGAGAGGTTCATCTTTTTCAACCTTATCGCCTTCATTCTTCAACCAACGGATAATGGTAGCTTCTGCAATACTTTCGCCCATTTTGGGCATGAGAACTGGTTTTTCAGACATAGATTTAGAGCTGCAAAAGTCGCGCTTTTTTGGCGCTTGTCCAAACTGAGTTTTTGATTGGCTTTATTGAATCAATTCTCATCCTCATCCTGCGCTGAGGTTTCGCCCCGCATGCCTAGGATATTCATGTAATCTGAAATGCGATTCATCTTCTCTTTATTCTGAAGTTCACCATAGGAAAAGTGAAGATTCCGCAGCACCCTACGAATAATTTCCAAATTATTACAGGGTTCATA
Organism: Flavobacteriales bacterium; assembly: GCA_040376005.1. GTDB lineage: Bacteria > Bacteroidota > Bacteroidia > NS11-12g > UBA955 > JAGXTF01. The sequence continues at coordinate 1,343 of JBEIRK010000064.1, read as the reverse complement.
AAACTCCGGTCTGGGTTGTGTTTTTATGGCTGCAAGAAAATCATCGATATTCTTTTTAAGAAATATTTGTCCATGAGAAAATGGGTTGATATAGAACAGTACTTTACCATAATCCGAACGATTCAAGGATTTAGGGGCATTGTAAGAATCTGAAATTCCTGGTGTTTCTTCTTCGCACCAAGCAAGAATAAAATGTTGTGGCAAATTCACGCCAAACACGGGCATTCCCAAACGTTGGGCCAGTATTGAATACAGGCAACTTAAGGTAATTGGATTCCCTGCTCGGGTTTCAATTACTTTATGTAAAAAGGAATTATCGGGTGCATGGTAATTGGATTGATTTCCAGCAATTCCGTTTCGTTCAAATAGAATATGATTCAAAATCTTTACTCTATCTAGGGGATTGCCTGCGCTATACAGCGCCATCCAGGCATCCAATCTCACTTTATCTAGGTAATTATTTACTACTGCTTCATTCAAACCGGGATATTGAATTCTGCCTACCAATAGGCAAGCTTCGAGCAAATCTCGCTGTTCGGAATGCATCCAATTTTCAAAACGCATACCAAGATCACGGTGATTTATATTTTGGATGATTTGTTCAATGCGAGCAGCCTTTACAGGATCGTCATTTCCAACCCATAATGTTTCTAACTGGGGGATAATACTGGCGCCTTCGCTAAACAATCTAGATTCAATAGCCTCAAGTACCTCATCGTCGGAGTCGTCAAGCAATACAAGTATGGCTTGTAGTTCGGATTCGGTGAGCATAGGTACATTAACGATTAAATGCCCTAGAGTGTTTTAGATTAGGCCTTTTTTTTGCGCGTCGGTTTTGCCGCAGCTGCTTTTTTGGCCGCTGGTTTGGATGGCGCAGCATCTACCAACTTCATAATCTCCTCTGCAGACATGGTGTCAATATTGGCATCTTTTGGGATGGCGACATTCTTTTTATCGTAAGAAATATACGGCCCATAGCGGCCATTTATAATCTGCAAACCAGGATGGCTATCAAAGGATCTAAGAATACTTTTCTTTTCAGCTTCCACTTTTGCTTGAATCAACTCTATGGCGCGGCTCAAGGGAAGTGATACAGGGTCTTCGCCACGCGGTATAGATACGAAAGCGGATCCAAATTTTATATAGGGACCAAATCTTCCTTTATTCACGGTTAGCGTTTCATTTTCATACACACCAATTTCTATTGGGAATTGAGGTGCACTCAAGGCTGCTTTGAGCATATCAATGGCCTCTGCCTCACTCATGGCCAATAGGTCTGTACCGTTAGGAACCGAGTGGAATTTTTCGTTATACTTCAAGTATGGGCCATATTTGCCCAAACC
>JBEIRK010000111.1:0-8387 GCA_040376005.1 Flavobacteriales bacterium | reverse complement strand
TGAACCAAAATCTGATCTGTAACAAATGCAGTAACATAGACCGAATCATAGATTACACCTACGTACTTCTGACAGCGGAAACCCGCGATATCCCTGAATTCATCAAGTACCTTCCATTGAATATTTCTAAAGCTATCTATGATGGCAATTTGCTCTTCCTGCATTTGCCTCACAACGATGAGACTATCCGAAAGGTGGTTTTTATATATTTTAGTTGTTAAATCAGGATTTATTCTGAAGCTAAATCCTCCTGTTGTGGCCTCGTATTCGTTGTAAGTTTCGCAGCTAAAAAAGCTATGACTGCTGTCAAAGTTTAATGTAAAAGTATCTGTTGTGAATTTTGAATTTTTAAAATACTCATGTGACCACATTCCTTCAGACAAGCGATAAATATTGGTTTTTCTTTCATACAGAATTTTTCCTTTTGAATAATGCTGAACTTGAGAAAATAGGGATACTGGAAAAAGTAGCAAAGTGATTATCCCCAGAACCGTTAAACAGTGTCTCATTCGGTATCTCCTTTCCCAGTTGAAGTGAAGTTCCAACGCAGTTTCAATAACCAATATCGCGAAAGCACTGTATAGACTTCCTCGGTGATGAAATTGGTGCTTATATATCGATTAAAACCTATATTCTGATTGAGTATATCATAGAAATATAAGGACAGCTCTAACTGGTTCTTTTTTGTAAACTTTTTGGCAATATAAGAGCTCATAAAAAATACATTTCTCGGATCAGGGAAGCTTTTTGATGCGGGTCTTATATTAAAGTCTGCAGTAGCATTGATGCTGAATTTCCCTGGCAGATTCAAGGTGAGTTCGCCAGAAGGCGTATGGGTAACATAAGATACACGTTGATTACTGCCCACATTGGATTCGTTGAAATTATATGAATACTCATAGGAGAAATCAAGTTCTAAAAAGTCCAGTTCAAGGGATATCGTGGTGTTACCGCTTGGGTTGTGGCTAAGGGTACTGATTTTCACCCCATTGTTATAGGAATTTACATTTGAGGTGCTGTATGAGCCGCCCGCACTAATATAAATTGGAAGCTTTTTAAGCTTTATTGTATAATCCAGACTTGAATTGAAATAGTAATTGCCATTTGAATTCACAGTTCGTGTCCTGCGCACGCCGCTGCTGTCAATGAAAATGTCTGAAACAAATGCATTTCTAGGTAAGGAGAAGTTGAAATACCCCCAAATATATCTCCCTTTAAGGGTCTTGAAACTATTGATATTCCCTGCAATATTGTGGTTGAATGATTGTTCTAGATTCGGGTTCCCTACCACGCGATTGAGCAGGTCATTATTGTTGATTACAGGTTGAATGGCCTGTATGGACGGTGCGTTGTTCGAGCCGGAGTAGGAGAGTTGAATGGAGCTTTGCTTCTTCCAGGCATAATTAATGCCTAGGTTGGGAAGGAAGTTTATGATTTCGGTACCATTTTTAGTATTAGAACTTTTATTCAGTTGGCTGTATTGGGTATATCCGCCACCTAATGTTCCCCAGGCAGTGATTTTCTTGTGCTTATAGTTTAGGGTTAGATTTAGCTTGTTGGATTGATTGTCGAATGCGAATGCATTGCTTAAGCTATCTATGAGTTCATCCGCACTGGCTTTGTTGAAGGTAGACGTTGCGTTCCCCGATGTATTGAAATTGAAGTTATATCCCAAGCGCAAGGTATATTTCTTGCCTAAGGGTTCTACAAATCGCAGATTTCCGCTGAATCCTGTCCCCGTATTGTTGATTTCTGCAACCTGATTGGTGATGTTTTGGAATAAGATGTTGCCGTCGGTTTTGTAAAAATTGGTGCTGGCTTGTAAGCCTTGTTCGGTCTTTCCGGGTTTGAGATTTACCTGCGAATTGAATTCTAAAGTTCTGCCTTTGCGTGAAAAATTCTTGGTCCACTTGGTTTCTAAAGTGACGTTTTCTTTTTCGTAGTTTTTGGAAAGCGTCCTGCCATTGTCATTGATTTTGCGGGCTGTGGTCGTCTCACTCATCGCGCTGGTAAGCGACTCGCCAGAATTTTTTCCTGCAGATAGTGATATGGTTATACGGTTCAAACTATCCGGATTTAGATCCAACTTCATACTCAGTCTTTGCCCCACTTGGTTGTAGCTATTGCTGCTGGTATCTCTAATGGTATAAGAAGTGTCGGGCAACAAATATTCTGAATTCTTAATTACCTGTCCATTTAGGGATTCATTAGCATAGCGGTATGAGGCGTTGTAGGATATTTTCTTGTTGAATTTAATGTTCAGCACACCACCAGCGCTGGTGTTCGAAGGTATGCCTCTTGAATCAAGTTGATCGCCGAAGTTGTTATCTTCCATGTAATAGAAGTTCATGCCATCTTCAGAAAAACTTCCACCGGCAGCGCTGCCACCATATTGCCCTCTTTCGTCCCAGTTCAAAGATGAGTTTTCAAAGTTTGAGGTTTTTGAATATGCCGCTGCTTTTATCTTGGGATTGAAGTAACCCACGAATGCGCCTGCATTGCTATATTCTTTGAAGTTGCTTCCCCCTTCGAGTTTGCCGAAGACACCTTTGTTTTGACCCTCTTTCATGGTGAGGTTTAGGGTGCGTTTTTCATCTCCGGTGGTGCCACTCATCGTGTCCTTGTTTTCATCATACACTTGCACCTTGTCAATCATACTGGCTTGCAAGTACTTTGTAGCTATACCTGGATCATCTGAGAAGAACTCTTCCCCATCAACGAGGATTTTATCTACTTTCTTTCCTTGTGCTGTGATTTCTCCATTGCGGTTTACCTGAATACCCGGCAGTTTTTTCAGCAGGTCTTCTACGGTAGCACCTGGATTGGTCTTGAAAAAATCGGCAAAGTATTCTGTAGTATCTCCATTGATTTTAATGCCATCAGTATAGCCTTTAATTACGGCTGCTTGCAGGCTTTGAAACACATCGATGAGATAGACCGTATCCATGGTTTTATCTCCGCTAATGGTGATTGTGTCGCTATAACTTAAACTGCCAGGAAAATGAATATACATTTTCACAAAGGAATTGCTTGGCACAGTGCACATAAAATGCCCGTTCACATCGCTGCGCGAAGCGGTAATTAACAGAGAATCTTTGGTGTTAACACACACTACAGATGCAAGGTGCACTGCTGCATTATTGCTTTCGCGCACAACCACTCCTTGAATGCGCGCAGTTTGTGCATTAACTTTTAGACAGTAAGTGAGAGTTAAGAAAATTACAAATAGGAGTAACCGTTTCATCAATAACTTAGGTAAACGCGTTTCGGATTATAATATTTCAGGTGAACTTGAAAATTCGACCAAATACCTAAAAAAAGAGCTCCGTTTTGGAGCTCTTTAGAAGGTTTTTATTTCTTTTTACAACAAGGCTTTTCTTCTGAACTCGCCGTGTCTTTGCAGCAAGCGCCACCCATTTCTTTTTTCTTACAATGGGCTGCATCACCTGCGCAAGCTTTTCCATCAGACTTGCAACATGCCTTTTCACAGGCTTTGAATTTGCCATCAGCACCATAGTGACTCATGCATGCCGCTTTCTCTGTGCTATCGCAACCAAGACTATCGCACATTGCAGCGCATTCAGCCTTAGACATAGTAGCGCATTTGTTCATGTCGCATTTGCCCATGCCATTATGGCCCATGCTGCAAGCTTCTTTGTTTGCGCATTGAGAGCCTTTATTGGTATCTGTTGCACCAATTCCAGCGATATATGGCGCAATAACCAATGACACAATTGACATCAACTTAATAAGAATGTTCATAGATGGACCGCTAGTGTCTTTGAAAGGATCACCTACAGTATCACCAGTAACGGATGCCTTGTGTGGTTCAGATTTTTTATAGTAGGTTTCACCGTTGATCTCAACGCCTTTTTCAAAAGATTTTTTAGCATTATCCCAAGCACCGCCTGCATTGCTTTGGAACATGCCCATAAGCACACCGCTAACGGTTACACCTGCGAGCATACCACCCAATACTTCAGGGCCAAATATGAATCCAACAATGATTGGGCTGATAAGAGTAATGGCACCTGGAAGGATCATTTCACGAATAGAAGCCTTGGTAGAAATGGCTACACATTTTTCATATTCAGGTTCCGCTTTGTATTCCATGATACCAGGAATTTCTCGGAACTGACGACGTACTTCGTTTACCATGTCCATTGCCGCGCGACCTACAGCCGCAATAGCAAGTGAAGAGAAGATAAATGGAATCATACCACCCACAAATAAACCTGCCAATACAGGAGCTTTGTAAATGTCAATAGCATCAATACCAGAGATACCTACGAATGCAGCAAATAAAGCCAATGAGGTCAATGCAGCTGAAGCAATAGCGAAGCCCTTACCGGTAGCTGCAGTAGTATTACCTACAGCATCCAAATTGTCGGTTCTTCCACGAACTTCTTCAGGCAATTGGCTCATTTCAGCAATACCACCTGCATTATCGGCAATAGGTCCGAAGGCATCAATAGCCAACTGCATTGCAGTAGTTGCCATCATGCCTGCTGCAGCAATAGCTACACCATAAAGACCAGCAAAATAATAAGAACCCATGATACCACCGGCAAGTACCAAAATTGGCAATACTACACTTTCCATACCTACAGAAAGTCCACCAATAATATTGGTAGCGTGACCTGTAGCAGATTGACGAATAATCGACAACACTGGGCGTTTGCCCATAGCAGTGTAATACTCAGTAATCAAACTCATTAAAGTTCCTACCACCAAACCCACAATAATTGCGGCAAATACACCCATGCTTGTAAATTCAGCACCTCTTGCGGCGTTGAACCAAGACATTTTTGCAGGGAGCATCCAATTTACAAGGAAATAAGAAGCAACGCCTGTAAGCACAATTGAACCCCAGTTACCCAAGTTCAATGCTTTCTGAACGCTATCAGTTTCATTTTTAATACGAACAAACCAAGTACCCACGATTGAGAACAACAAGCCTAGGCCTGCAATTACCATTGGCAACAAAATAGGAGAGAAGCCTCCGAATTTGTCTCCACCAGCATTGATTTCTTGACCCAATACCATAGTTGCGAGGATGGTAGCAACATAAGAACCGAAAAGGTCGGCACCCATACCTGCAACGTCACCTACGTTATCCCCTACGTTATCTGCAATAGTTGCAGGGTTTCTAACATCATCTTCAGGAATACCAGCTTCTACTTTACCTACAAGGTCAGCTCCAACGTCAGCGGCTTTGGTATAGATACCACCGCCCACACGGGCAAAGAGTGCTATAGATTCTGCACCCAATGAGAAACCAGTGAGAACCTCAATGGCAGTCATCATTTCAGTGCTTTGTACTTCAACCACTTTGAACATGGCAAGGAATGCAATGAACAAGCCACCCAAGCCCATAATCGCTAGACCCGCAACTCCTAAGCCCATAACGGTACCACCGTTGAAAGATACTTTAAGTGCTTTAGCCAAGCTTGTGCGCGCTGCTTGTGTAGTGCGCACGTTCGCTTTGGTAGCGATACGCATGCCGAAATAACCAGCCAATGCGCTGAATACAGCTCCAATGATGAAAGAGATTGCAATAATTGGGCTGGAATGTACGGGGTGTTCAGGGCTGCCTTTCATGGTACCAATCCATGCCAATAGCAAGGCGCCGATGATTACGAAATAGCCTAGAACTTTCCATTCTGCTCTTAAGAATGCCATAGCACCCTTAGCAATTTTGTCAGCAAGACTTTGCATTTTTTCATCGCCTGCATCTTGTTTTGAAACCCAAGCACTTTTAAGTGCCATCACAATTATACCTACAAGTCCAAGGGCCGGAATGAGGTATAGGATTGTATCTTTCATAGAAATATTTAGAGTACTATTATTAGGGGCGCGAAAATAGCAATTCTTCGCGGTAATTGAAAATAAGAGTTTATCGCCTTGTAACTATTAGAATATAAATTGGTTAGGTGTAATTTGCTTAGTCCTGGATAATCAACTTCTCTGTTACCTGTCCCTCTTTACACGTGATTTGAACGAAATAAATACCATTTGGCACCTTAGAAACGTCGCAGCGCAGCGCGTTGTAGCTCATAATTGCAGATGTAAATGCAACCTGTTTTCCAGATATATCTAGGATTTTAATTTCTGCTGCTGCTGCTGATAGTGCATTCAACTGAATTTCGAAACTGTTTTCAGCTGGATTGGGCGCCAATTGTACCTGTATTTTCGGCATTTCATAAATTGCATTTGTGTGATTTACCCATGCAAAATTGCTTGTGCCCAAGTTATAGTATGTGCCACTACCAGTAGTCTCTAAACGCACAGCGCGCACTGCATATTTGTGCTTGCCATTTACGTAGTTCTTGCTATCCGTGTAAAAGCTATCTACAATAATGGTGGTATTTAATTTTGTCCATGTATTGGTAACTGTATCCACGCGGTAGATATTATACCCATCAAATTTGCCCTTTGCTTTCACCCAATTGAGTTTTACAGAACCTGACTGAGATATAGCGCTTAATTTCCCTGTCGCTGGAACCGTTCTTAGCGTAAGGGTAGGATCACCCATAAGCGCAATATGCAACTTGTTTTGAGCATCATTGAAGCTCTGTTCTGTTGAATTTTGAGAAATCTGTGTGCAGGTTCCGATGGTACCTCCTAAACCAAAATAATGATTGTACCATTTAGGAATACCACCCCAGAAAGAAACCAATGAACCAGAAGCCAAGGGGGCTCTGAGGAAGTTATTCGTGATGTCCCAGTCTCCAAAAAAGCTTCCTGCCAAAGCAGTGAAAATGTTGTTGTAAATGCCAGGATTAAAGTTGTTTACTGCACCAATTCCAGAGCAGGAAGTATAAGAGCCTGCTCCGCAACCATAGCTCCATAAATAATTACCTTTGTTTTGTGCAGTGAAATAATCCCTATTTCCAAATACAGAATCGCGGGGAATACATGATACAATGGTGTTCCAACCAGTGGCGGATAAGTCGATACCGCCAAAGTTGTCATCAATAAGTCCTCGGTCAACATAGGAAATTAAATTCAAGCGCCAATCATGTGCCCTATTGAGGTAGTTTTTCACCAAAACGGTATCGCTTTTCTGGAAAATAGGCATATCAAATAAATCTACTCGTCCCATTTTTAATACCATAGCATTGATATTTCTGCATTCATCAAATTTGCCATCGCCTGGGATATTGTGATTCCTTGCAAGGCTGCCTGTAGTGGTATTCACTACATTGTCAGTGTAAAACCCATCAAATTCTGCATAATACATATCCGCAGGCCATGCTCCGGTATGGTTGCCTGAGCCCTCTACGTGCCCATCAGGTGGAAACGCGCAACGGTCTACATTGCCTGTGTAATTTCCACTGTAAGGAACAGGGATATGACCCAATAAATACAAGTAGGATGGGGTAGGTTTGGTGTTGTCATGTGCTGCGCGAATGCGGTCTTTTACTGTGGTGACTTTTTCTTTGCGACCCGCATAAATTAGAGTAACAGGCATGCCCGAGCCATTTAAATCTTGAACTAATGTCTTGATTTCGTTTACCAGCGGCTTAATATAATTGCTATCGACAACCAGAATAACACCCCCTTGTGCAGTGATTTCTTTGGTCTTATTTCCTGCCATAATGTAACCTACAGCAGTAGCAGCGTTGGAAGTATTTAATTTAACAACCGCATACTCATAGGCGTTCCCAGGTTGCGCATTTGCATCTGTCCATTGGGTTTTTGATGTGTCTAAGGTAGCCGTAACTGATGTGAAATTCATCGGGGTGGATGACGAATTTTTATAAATTTGAATGGAACCTGCCGTTTTAAATTTTGGCCAGGTTAGGGTAATGGTTCCACCGATATCGGCTTTTGCATTCACAAGCACTGTAGTGTTGAGCCCAACTTGGGCCATGGCTGCTCCGGTGCAAGCCAAAAACACTGTTATTAAGAGTTTTTTCATATTCTGTAATGTAGCAAATATAATCATTTTAGAAATCAACCCAAAATCCTGTTGTGCACCATTTATTAATTGGAAATTGACATTAGATAAGTGTAAATGGCTTCCAAGTCTTGTTCAGGCAATTGGCCAATAGATTTCCATGGCAGGCTTTACAGCCTGTTATTTCGAGCAAGTAAGCTCCATATTTATTGCTCACCGCCGCGGTAGGAGCTATAGCGTATGGTGCGCTGTGATTGATGTCTTCTACATGAAATGCATTCCCGAATGCGCCGAGTTGTAACAATACCTTTGTAAAAAAAGGAATATTATTTTCACCTTTTATATTGTCTACAGGTGGTGCATGTTTTAGGTAGGCGATTAAGTCGTATAAATCATGCTGAGACATGGCGTTAAAATATCAGTACTGGGCATAATTAACAATGCATTTCCTTTGGGATTAATTCCATGCCGAATGGCGCGAATC
>JBEIRK010000014.1:0-30534 GCA_040376005.1 Flavobacteriales bacterium | reverse complement strand
TAGGAATCTGCGACCACAGTAGGAGTGCGGGTTACGCCCAAGGGCTATCCGTGGAACGGGTGCTTGCGCAATTTGAAGAAATTGATACACTCAATGCACAAATGGCGCCATTCAAAATTTTAAAAGGCATTGAAAGCGACATCCTTGGCAATGGGAATTTGGATTACGAGCCAGAAATCTTGCGTCAATTTGATATGATTGTGGCTTCCGTGCACTCAAATCTTAAAATGACCGAAGAACAAGCCAATTTGAGGCTGAAAACGGCCATTGAAAATCCGTATACAGATATTTTAGGCCATCCTACCGGCCGTTTGTTGTTGGTGCGAGAAGGCTACCCTATTGATCATGCCTACATCATTGATGCATGCGCCGCCAATGGTGTTGCAATTGAAATCAATGCCAATCCCTACCGCCTAGATTTGGATTGGCGTTGGATCGCTTATGCCTTGGAAAAAGGGGTCTTTTTATCTATCAATCCGGATGCGCATGAGAAACATGGATACCATGATATGTATTATGGAACGCTTGCTGCGCGCAAGGGCGGCTTAACTGCTGCTATGACATTAAATGCCATGAATCTCGAAGAATTGCAGCGCTGGCTCTCCCAAAAAAGGAAGAAATCATTGTCCTGATTCCCTTTACCTTTGCCTCGGTGAAAATTCTCATTCTCCGCTTTAGTTCTATTGGAGACATCGTGCTCACTACGCCGGTTTTGCGCTGCATTGCACAGCAGTTGCCGAATGCAGAAATTCACTATGCTACGAAAAAGAAATTTGCTTCCCTGCTAGAAGCCAATCCCTACATTCAGAAAATACATCTACTTGAAGATGACTTTCAGGGCTTTGCCGATGCCATTGCTCAAGAGGAATTCGACCATATCATTGATTTACACAGCAATCTTAGAACCTTGCGACTTCGGCTGAAAGTGCGCAGTGCCTGGTCCAGATTCAATAAGTTAAATCTTCAAAAATGGCTTTATATCCGCTTGGGTGTGAACCGCTTGCCGAAAGTTCATATTGTCGATCGGTATATGGCTGCTGTGTCTCAATTGGGAGTTGTGTATGATGGGAAAGGCTTGGATTACCATATACCCGCTTCCGTGAATTTGCCAGTCTCTATTCAGGAGCAGCTTCCTGAAAAGTTTGCTGTTTTTGTAATCGGTGGAACTTGGACCACAAAAAAACTCCCAGCTGCAAAAATATCGGAGTGGATTTCCAAAATAAAGATGCCCGTAGTGCTGGTGGGCGGACCCGAGGATAAAGAAGCTGCTGCACAGATTGAAGGGGCGCTTTTGGATACCTGTGGGGCGCTTACCTTGCATCAAAGCGCTAGGTTGATAGAAAGTTCTCATATCGTGTTTACCCATGATACAGGCTTGATGCACGTGGCTGCCGCGCTAAATCGAAATGTTGTTAGTATTTGGGGAAATACCAGTCCCATCTTCGGAATGTGGCCCTTGCACTCTCAAGATTCTGAGGCACTAAATCTAAGTGCTGAAGTGGCAAATTTGTCCTGTAGACCCTGCAGTAAAATTGGCTACAACCGCTGTCCTAAAGGACATTTTAAGTGCATGAAATTGCAGAATTTTGAAAATATCGCTGAAAATCTTTCAGGATACCTATCTGAGTAATGCATTCAACCCATATTTTGCTTATTTTCGCGCCTTCCTAAAAAAACAGAGATTGTTTAAATCAGATGAAGAATAAAAAGACCATCATCATTTTTTCGCTGCTTCTTGCCTTGGCATGTTTGTTTCAGCTTACTTTTACATGGAAAGCCCGTGGATTTGAGAGCAGTGCTAAAACATTTGCTGAAAAGAGCAAAGGCGACAAAGGCAAAGCGTACCGCAGGTACATCGATAGCTTGGGTAATACCACTTGCTACGATATCTTTATTGCGAAGTACACCTACTTTGAGTGCAAACAGCGTGAACTAAACCTTGGCCTCGACTTGCGTGGCGGTATGAACGTAATCCTTGAAGTGGACAAAGGTGCCATTATCAAAGGGCTGAGTAACAATTCGAAAGATGCTGACTTGATTAAAGCCTTGGATCAAACGAATGCGGATATTCGTGACAAAGGCGGTGATTATGTAAATACATTCATAAGTAATTTCAAAAAAACTGCCCCGAATAAGAAAATTGCCAACCTCTTTGTAAAAGGCAATAACAAAAACGGAATCCAGTTGAATAGCAGTGAATCTGAAATCAACGCAAAACTCCGCGAAGAAACCGACGGTGCTATTGACCGCGTATACGAAGTTGTAGAAAAGCGTATCAACCAGTCTAACGTGACTCAGCCAACCATTCAAAAGGTTGACGGGGGGCGTATTAGTGTGGAACTTCCTGGTGTGGACAACCCACGTCGTATGGAAGACTTGGTAGAGAAAAGTGCAAACCTTGAATTCTACGAAGTATATGGCAATTCTGAAAGATCTTTCGAAGGCGCAAAACTCCTCGAAAGCTTGTTGAAGCTAAGCGCAAACATTGTTGAAGAAAAAGACACGAACACCATTGCTAAAGCAGAAGATTCAACTACTAAGAAAGATTCAGGTGTTGTGGCTAGGTCTGCAGCAGATTCAGCGGCAACTGCTGCTGCTGATGAAGCGAAATTGAAAGGCAGTGCCTTGGCAAAAATCATCCAACCTGTGCCGGGCCGTTCTTATGTGGCCTTGGTAAAATCTGGCGACCGTCAGAAGTTGTTGGATATGCTTGCAAATCCAATTTTCTTACCCATATTGGAACCCACTGTTAAAGTAGCGTTCAGCGCGAAACCTACAGGTGAATCAAGCACTGCTAGCAGCGATTTGTATGAAATGTATCTGTTGAAGAATGGCCGCGAAGGCGCTATCCTTTCTTCAACTGACGAAAATATTATTAGCGATGCCCGCGCCAATACGAACCAAACCGGTGAGATTGAAGTGAGCATGGAAATGACTCCAACTGCTGCAAGCCGTTGGGCGCAAATTACTGGTGAAAACTTGGGCAAATACATCGCTATTGTTCTGGATGACCGTGTGTATTCAGCGCCTGTTGTTCAAAGTAAAATCTCTGGTGGTAACAGCCAAATCACAGGTAACTTCTCTATTAAAGAAGGTGAGGATCTTGCCAACGTGTTGAAGGCGGGTAAATTGCCTGCTCCGGCGCGTATTGTTGCGAGTGAAGTGGTAGGTCCTGCATTGGGTCAAGAAGCGATTTCAAGAGGTTTGAACTCATTGATTTTTGGTTTCTTGTCAGTAATTCTATTCATGATTCTTTATTACAACCGTGCAGGTTGGTACTCTGTAGTTGCGGTATTGGCAAACGTATTCCTGATCGTAGGTGTATTGGCAAGCTTAGGCGCTGCTTTAACCCTACCAGGTATGGCAGGTATCATCTTGACAGTAGGTATGGCGGTGGATGCCAACGTGCTGATTTTTGAAAGAATACGCGAAGAACTTAGAAAAGGCAAGAGCCTGAAAAGCGCTATTGCTGATGGTTATAAGCACGCCTTGAGTGCGATTGTGGATTCTAACTTAACAACCTTGCTCGCAGGTATCGTTCTTACCTTTACCGGTGCAGGTCCAGCATATGGTTTCGCAATCATTCTGGTAATTGGTATCTTTAGTTCAATGTACACTGCACTCTTGATTACAAGATTGTTGTTGGATCGCCGCGCAGAAAAAGGCCAAGATGTAAGTTTCGGTTTCAAGTGGAATGAGAATACCTTGAAAGGAGCCAATTTTGACTTTGTAGGTAACCGTCGTAAGTTCTATTTGCTTTCAGGTCTTGTAATCGCTGCAGGTGTTGCTGCCTTTGTTATGAAGGGTGGTATTAATACAGGTATCGATTTCAAAGGTGGTAATGCATTCATACTTCAGTTTGATAAAACCAAAACAATGAATGTTGGCGCATTGAAAGAATCTTTAGATGCTGCATTCCCAAAAACATCAAATGAGGTAAAGACCTTCGGTTCTGAAGGTCAATATCGTGTAGTTACCACACACTTGTTGTATGAAACTGGCAATGTAGATCCTTCCAAGGCTAAAGCAGCGCGTGATCAAGTTGAGAAAGATGTATTGGCAGCCTTGTCTAAGTACGATTTGCAAAATATCGGAAGTACAGGTTCTCCAGTATTATCCCGTTCTAGTGTAGGTGCTGCTATTGCAACCTCTACCAGAAATAAGTCGGCAGTATTGGTGTTGTTGGCGATCGTAGGTATTTTCATATACATCGTGTTCCGATTCCGCAGCGTAAGCTACGGTCTTGGTGCAACTGTTGCCTTGATCCATGACGTGTTGGTGGTGTTGTCTTGCTTTGCAATCCTTGATGGGGTTGTTCCTTTCCCAACAGATTTTGACCAAAACCTAGTTGCAGCATTGCTTACCCTCGTAGGTTATTCTATTAACGATACTGTGATTGTGTTTGACCGTATTCGTGAGTTCTTAACCGAGAAACGCGGCCTGCGCAACAATAAAGGTTTGATTAATATGGCTATTAATGATACCCTGAGCAGAACAATCATTACTTCAAGTACGGTATTCTTTGTGCTTGTTGTATTGTTCTTCTTTGGTGGTGATGCATTAAAAGGATTCTCTATGGCACTGTTAATTGGAGTTGTTGTAGGTACCTATTCTTCTATTTGTATCGCAACTCCAATTGTTGCTGATATCGATAAAAATACCAAATCAGAGAATTAATTCAACTTCGCACCCTATAAAAAAAGCGGAGTTTACTCCGCTTTTTTTTTAACATAAAATTTGAAAAACGTGAATCAACAATACCTCATCGGATCTGTGCCTGCTGCTGATATTGCAGCCGAATTTGGCACCCCAGTTTATGTATACGACGCGGATACCATCGTGTCGCAATACCACCGTTTAAAAAATGCTTTCCCTAAGGTTAAAGTGCATTTGCATTACGCCATGAAAGCCTTGAATAACTCCAATATTTTAAAGCTACTGAAAAAGGAAGGCTGTGGCCTCGATGCCGTATCCATTCAAGAAGTAGAATTGGGGATTCGCGCAGGTTTTGAGCCTAAACAAATTATGTATACTCCCAATTGTGTGGATTTTGAAGAAATTCAAAAAGCTGTAGAAATTGGAGTTCATATAAATATTGATAATATTTCCATTTTAGAGCAATTTGGGCACCATTATGGCGGCTCTATCCCTGTATGCTTGCGCTTGAATCCGCATATTATGGCAGGTGGACATAGCCATATTTCTGTAGGTCATATTGATTCGAAGTTTGGAATAAGTATTTACCAATTGCGCCATGTGCTGCGCGTGGTGCAAAGCCATAAGCTGAATGTAACCGGCTTGCACATGCACACCGGCAGTGATATCCTCGATGCAGAAGTGTTTTTGCGCGGTGCGGATCTTCTTTTTGAAGCCGCTAAGGACTTCCCAGACTTGCAATTTATGGATTTTGGAAGTGGATTTAAAGTGGGCTATAAGGAAGGGGATATTGTAACGGATATTGAAGAAATTGGGGCGAAAATTGCCAACGCATTTATTGAGTTCTGCACTGAATATGGCCGTGAATTGGAATTGTGGTTTGAACCAGGAAAATTCTTGGTAAGTGAAAGTGGATACCTACTTGTAAAGGCCAATGTCATTAAACAAACTACCTCAACGGTGTTTATTGGTGTGAATTCAGGTCAGAATCATCTTATTCGTCCCATGTTTTACGATGCCTATCACCATATTGAGAATGTATCAAATCCAGAAGGTATGCCGCGCTTGTACAGTGTGGTAGGGTATATCTGTGAAACCGACACCCTGGGCTATGACCGCAAAATTGCTGAAGTTCGCGAAGGGGATGTGTTGGCTATAAAAAATGCAGGTGCCTATGGATTTACCATGAGTAACAATTACAATGCACGCTTTAGACCTGCAGAGGTGCTTGTTTACAAAGGTAAAGCGGTTCTTATCCGCAAGGCGGAAACGCTGGATGACCTGGTTCGCAATGAGATAGAAGCAGTGCTAGATTAAGGCCATAACACAGGCTTGATCTCTACAATATATCGAAACCCTACATCGCGAAATTTGGCGTCTTTGTGAGCCATTCGCATAGACGAAGGTTGCAGGTAATAGATGTCCTCATCAAATCCTCCTCCTTTTATACAAAAATGCGCGCCTAACTGAGCTTCTGTATGGATTCTTCGAGCCAGAACGGCGCTATCAACAGGTCTAAACGTCTGCGGTAGAATTTTGCCACCCATGGAATAGTAGTATTGCTCCATTGGGAAAAGACTTCCCTCACCCGAACTCTGTGTCCACTCAGATACATTGCCCAACAGATGGTAAACGCCTTTGGGTGCTTCTAAACTCTCACATTTCATAATACTGGATACCACTGCACTTTGTCCGGGCATGGGGCGCTTTAAATTTTGCAGGCGGAAACTGGTGATACTCCCAAAGTTGGCACGATATCCATTACAGCCAAGTACATAAGCCTCGGCAAAAGTTGATGCAGCGCCACCTGTATAACATGGGTTCTCAGAACTTTGTAGCCATTGGTATATAAGTTTCCTATACGCAGTTTGCCATTCCGCATCTGTAGGCAAGCGCACAGTGATTTTGTAACTCTTGAAACCTTGCTTATTCAATTCCTGCTGCAATTGCTTCGTTTTCCACTTGCAAAATGAATCAGCTTGTGTTTTACTCACACCAACAACTGGGTACTTGTTGTATGCTGGATGCTGAAAGTAATAATGAATAAAGGGATCAGAATCTATGACAATGGGATTATGCCAGACCATGGTGTCAGGCATATTTCTTGGATCTGGATTGGATTCAAAGAATTGTTTATACTCTTCATTGGTTGTTTCTGTGGCGTGCATATAAAATGAAGATCCCCGAACCCACAAAGTAGTATTCACAATGGTGTCATATCCATTGGCGTATTCAGGTGCAAAACTCAATGAATCTACAAAGGCAAAATTCAATTTCTGTAGCGCCTTGTGCAAATTGTCTTCCACTTTGTTGGAAGTCTTTTGCTCATCCAATACCGCACGATAATAATACGCTGGCATGTGAACGGCAGGAATATCCTGCCCCGAAAGCGGAAGTAAACTCACAAGGGTGAGTGCTGTTGCGAAAAGGCTTGGACCCAATTTCATATTACAAATGTATATCCAAGCTATGCAATCCTTGTGCCTTAATTTAAGGCAGAAAGGGTAGAGAGTATATTCTCAAAGTTAGGCACTTGGTATCCATCTTCTAACACTTCTACGTATTGAAGAATGCCTTCTTTGTCAATTACGAATGCAGAACGCTTTGAAACACCAACTTCATAAAGTGTGTCATATAATTTACTCACAGTTTTGTCTATGTCGCTGATCAAATTAAAAGTGTATCCTTCAATTTCTTTCCATTCGGCTAGAGTTGATGCTGGATCTACTGAAATTCCAATTATTTCAGCATTCAGATTGTCGTACACGTGCAGATTGTCACGTATATCACAGAACTCTTTTGTACATACCCCTGAAAAGGCCTTCGGGTAAAATAACAACACAACATTGCGTCCTTTAAATTGACTTAATGTTATGGATTCTTTCTCAGCATTGAAAAGGGTAAAATCGGGGGCGTTTTGTCCTACTTGTAGCATATAGTTTCAGTAACAAATTTTGTAATAAATGGTTTTTCGAAACTTCGAAATTAGAAGCCAGCTCAAAAGTTTATTTGGACCATTTGTTCTGTTCTGCTGTCTATTCTTAAGCACCTCGTATTTTGTCGACCGTTGTCGTTGGCCCGCTTTTACACGCAACCAGCCTGAAATGCACGCGCCGCCTCAGGCCTTGCTAAAATACTTGAAAATGCCTTCAAAGCCTTTTTTAAAATAGTTTTTAGAAAAATGCAGGGTTACTAAATGCGCGTTTGTTGAGCTTGAGATCTTGTAACAAACCAGATTTGGGGCGCAAGGTAAATACCCATTGTTTGTAGAATCCACTGGGTATCCATTGAAAGTCGATTTGCCAACAATGCAGGTTCCGGGAAACGGTAAATTGACTGCTGGCTAATTCCTTTCTTTTTAAATCATAGCCGCTGCTGAAGCCAATCTTCCACTCTGGAGTAATATTCACATCCCCGCTAAATGAAATTCTATTCGCAGCAAGTCTGTCTTCTGGGGTTAGCCTATTGTTTGCATATTCAAATTGATAATTCAAGCTCAAATTCCATGGAATATTGAAGTCGAAATAGTCATCCTTGTGTTTGTTGACATCCTCAAGCTCCGCTTCATCCTCGCTTTTATTTCGTGGATCTGCAGTTTTTTTCTTCTTGAAAGTTTCTGGATTTAATCGGGTATTTATAGTGGTTCTGAAATTTTGAAAATGCAGTGGTTTTTTATTGTAATTCCAACTGAATTCATTTATTCTCACCATTTTTTCATTGTACGCATAGAGGCTGTATCCGGCGTCCATGTTGATGTTGAATATTTTCAAAAGCACTGTGTTCATCCTCAAGGCGATATCTGAAAAATTAAAACTATCTGCAAGTAAATTATAGCTGCCACTTACAGAAAAAGCATCAATTAAATTTAATTTTTCAAGTTTTTCCTTACCCAAACTGTCTCTGCCATTGGCTTTTTTGGCTTGCACGTTATTGTTAATTCCAAATCCTATGTAGCCACTTTCGGTTTGGTTAAAACTGCTAAATATGCCTTTTTCGAATCGGTTATAGCGCAAAAATGTATCGCGTCCGCTGGTGTCTAAATAGGTACTGGTCCAACCATTTGCTATGGGGTCAATCTTTGGGTTATAACCCACAGATAGGGTCGGTGTTATGGTATGGCGTATGGCGCGGAGCTTGCCAGTTTTAAGGTTTTTATATGTACCGTAAATGTTGGTGCTCAAACCCGTGTTAAATGCCCATTTACTCATTCTCCAGAATCCGCTAGAATCGCGGTCAATCACCTTGTTTCCAGTATCCTGCTGGCGAATGAGGCTTTTGAAATACCACTGTTCGTTGTATGTGAGGCTCGGACTTAAGTTTAAAACGCCTTTGAACATTTTAAAATTGGTGCTCAATGGAATGCTATGCGACATCCCGTTTTGCATTTTCTTGAACTCATCTCTGCCGCGTGGGGAAAATAACAAGGTGTCTCGCGTGTTCAACACATTGTTGAAGTTCAAGTTGTAACTCACTCGCAACTGTTGTATCAATTGCAAATTGCGCACTTTACTAAAAGGAGAAATACCGGGAACACCAATACTTACACTGGGGAGTTCCATTCTAAAACTGCGGTCTGCAGTATTTTGTGAGTGCCTAACGGATGCAGAGGTATTGATTTTTCCTTTGAGAAAATTCCGGCCATAATTGATACCTGAGTTAAACTGATTTTGCGCAATAGAGGCCAAGTTTCTGCTGTTCAGTCTGTTGAAATTTCCGGTTTGCACATTCACATTACCGTTCAACACCGTACCTGGAATAAATTTCGAGTCAAAGGCAAAATCTCCTCGCACCCTGAAGTCTAGGTTTCTAGAAAATTGAGGACTGGTTTTTTCTTCACCATTGGCAAAGTAAGAGGCATCAATGCCCACATTTCCGCGGTATTTGTACCGTTTAACAAAATTGGTGATAACGCCCAAACGTACGTCGCCGTTGAGATAGGCGTCGGTGCTTATGGCCAAATCCATATTCTCACCTAAGCCGGTGTAGTAACCAAGATTCTGCAGATAGAAACTCTTGTTTGCCTGATTGTATCCATAGCCAGGAAACAAAATTCCATTTTGTCTTCCTTTTTTTAGGGGCGCTAGACCAAAAGGAACCGCTAATGGAGTAGGTATGTCTTCAACCACCAAATTGGCAGGACCAAACAAGGCTTTGTTATTTGGCATTACTTTGATTTTGGTAGCGTTAAAATAGAAGTGGGGATGGTCTTCGCTGCAGGTGGTGATTTTGCCGTTTTGCCCAATAAAACTGCCATCGTCTTGTTTCAATACTTTATTGAGATGGATATAGGCATCGTCTTGCACCAAACGCAAACCATACACACGTCCTTTCTTTGAGCCAGAATTGTAGCGCATGGAATCCGCCGTATAATTCTCATCACCGTCTTTGAGTATGGGTAAATTGGAGTAGCGCCCGTTTGAGTCGGGGCCTCCGGTCGCAAAAATTTCTTTGCGGTTTAGGTCTACTTCTATGTAATGGGCGGTGAGGTCAATGGCGCCGTAATGTATTTTGGCATCTCTAAAAAGATAGACTTTATTTTTTTGGATATCAAAAATAATGGAGTCGGTGGCATTGTACTCAATGGGTGCATCGATGCCCCCAGATTTTTTGGAAGGATTCCCAGTCTTAATGCTGTCTATTGCAATGGACGTGTCTGCTTGCGCCCGCCCAGGCTGAGCAAGCGCGACACCTGCGGTGAGGTTGAGCCCTATAATTAACAAGTAGCGTAGATAAGAGTTAGGCTTCAGATTTGGCATCCTTTTAATTCCTGTGCGAAATTCGTCAAAAACTTTGCCAGAATGAATAATCCTAGAAGAAAAAAGAGTTTGGCAAGGTTTATGAAATTCATTTATATATGAGAATTTTTATCGCCTCCATACTCTGTACCCTAATGTTTTTTCTATTGCCGTCTGCGGCCAAGAAGAGACATATTGCTGGTAATGAACTAAAAACTGTGGTCATTGATGCAGGCCATGGCGGAAAAGATCCGGGATGCAACGGGGCAGATGAAATATGGGAAAAGGAAGTGACCTTAGCCATAGCCCTGAAATTGGGAAAGTTCATTGAGGACAGCCTTTCCGGGGTAAAAGTGGTGTATACCCGCAAAACGGATAAGTTTTTAGAACTTTGGGAACGACCAGGATTGGCAAATAAGGAGAACGCAGATTTATTTATTTCTATCCACTGTAATTCAAATACGAATACCTCGGCTGCGGGTAGCGAAACTTATTTTATGGGTGTACACAAAACTGCAGGCAATTTAGAGGTATCTAAGCGTGAGAATGCGGCCATTACCTATGAAGAAAATTACCAAACCAACGAGAATTATGGGGGATTTGACCCCAACAGTCCGGAGAGTCACATTATATTCACCTTGGTTCAAAACGCGTTTTTACAACAGTCATTGAAATTTAGCCAATTGGTAGAAGCGAAAACAACCTCAGTTTCAAAGATAAAAAGTAGGGGTGTAAAGCAGGCGGGTTTTTTGGTGTTATGGCAAACGGCAATGCCCAGTGTATTGGTAGAGACCGGATTCTTGACCAATGCGTCTGACCGCGCCTACTTGAAGACGGAAACTGGGCAGAAAACCATTGCGAAAGGGATTTACAGGGCGGTGCGAGACTATAAGTCTGATTTGGATAAAGCGGCTGCTGTAAAAGCGAGCAAAACAAGTTCAGATTCAACGGCTAAAAAAGAAGCCATAACGAAGAAAAAGTAAATATCGCCGTTCATACCAGTGGGTATGGGGTTGAATCCTCTGCTGTATTGGGTTTTATGATGTTTTAGCCCAATATTTTGAATGTTCATTCAGGCTTAATTTGTCATAGAATTGTCAGATACAAAATGACACAGGATTTTTTTTTAAAAAAAGTATGCAACCAATCTTCTTTTTTGCGTCTTTTGAACAAAACTACTAAATCAGTTTCTATGAAAAAATCAATTACAACAAATTTTCTTAAGGCTTTAGGAGGCGGTATAGCTGCTTTTCTAAGTCTTATGCCAGGATCGGCTGGCGCACAGTGGTGCGGCGCGACGAGCTGGGGAAATGGTACCACGTATGCGGGTAACATTACCGATTTGAGTGTAGCGAATTCAGCTGGAACGCTGGCTTCCTATTCAAGTCTTGGCAACAACACATCCGTTCAAACTTTGAACACAGGCGCACCGATCGACATTACAGCAGGTGAAAACTTAACAGTTACTGTTAAAGGTTCAACCGATGCTTACGGTTATTCTTGGAGCACCAACGTAGGTGTTTGGATTGACGCGAACAGAGATTACACTTTCAGCGCAGCTGAGTGTGTAGTTGATCCTCAGTCAGGTCCACTTACTGGTGTAACTACTACTGCAAAAAGCGCAACTTTTGCTGTTCCCTGTTTCACAGTGGCACAAGCATCTAGAATGCGTTTCCGTGGTTCATCTTCTATCTATAGCACTTACATGTGTAAGACAGGTGCTTGCGGTGGTGGATGTTCAGGTGGTTCTACTTATGGTAACCAGTTTGACATGGAAGTAAACTTGAAATTGGGTTCTGCTCCAGTAGCAGATTTCTCAGTTCCAGTAGGTCCAAACTATGAAAGATCTTTGTTGACTTTCAACGCTACAAACCCAAACACTTATTTCACTTACAGATGGAATTTCAACCCTCCAGGAACTGCTGGTTCGGGCACTCCTACTACAGGTTTAGGCGCTAAAGCTAAGTCTTCATGGGCTGGCCCAGGTACGTTTGACGTGAAATTGTTGGTGGACTATTGCGGTATTAAGGATTCTATCACTAAGACCGTAAAAGTTATTAAGCCAACTGCAACTCCAGTAGCTGACTTCATTGCAAGCAGCAACTTGGTTGAGATTTACTATGACGTTCAATTGTTCGATCTTTCTACTAATGGTGCTTACAAGTGGAACTGGGAAGTGACTTCACCAACCGGAAACGCTTACAGTTCTTCTAGCCAAAACCCATTGTTCACTCTTGATGAAGAAGGCAAATGGGATGTTTGCTTGACATCTGAAAATTCACTCGGCCCATCTAACAAGGTGTGCAAAAACAAATATGTAGAATGTACGCCTCCAAGTATCTTTATCATGGGTCCAAACAAATTGGGAACCAACAAAAAAGGTACATTGTGGGATAACGGTGGTGAGTCAGGTCCTTATGGTAACAACCGTAAAGTAACTATTGACTATTTCAAGATTCTTCCTTGCGGTGCGAAAGAAATTCGTTTGAAGTTCGCTTCTTTGAAGTTGGCTGATGCAAGCGACCGTCTTCGTATCTATGATGGTTCTGACGAGAGTGGCAAATTGTTGACTCCTTCAGGTGGAATTACTTCTGCAAACCAAAACTCTTATAGATATGCTACTTTGAAAGCAACCAGCGGTGCTATGTATATTACTTTCGAATCTAACGGTTCAGGTAATGACTCTGGTTTCATTGCAAACTGGGATTCTGACCTTCTTCCTCCAATCGCACCTGATGCTGCTTGGACTACTGAATTTAATCCTGCTTCTAACGGTCTTGACGTATTGTTCAAGTCTGATGTATCTAAAGCACAAGGTAACGTATCTTACGAGTGGATCGTGGATGGTAACCCATACATGGGCTTCAATCCTGATTTCAACTACACCTTTACTACTGATGGAACGTATGACGTTTGCGTTGTAGCTTCTACTTGTAACGGTTCTGATACTTTCTGCGACGATATCACTATCAAAACTCCAACTGCTCCTGGTAAACTTGACTTTACTGCAAGCAACTTGCGTCCAAAATTGGGTGAAGTAGTTTCATTAAAAACTACTACTGATTATGCAAACGCTTTCGAGTGGAGCATTTTCCCATTGACCTATGAAATCGTATCTGGTAGCTTGACCAGCCGTAACCTTGATTTGAAATTCAAATCAGGTGGTGCTTACACCTTCACTTTGAAGGCTTGGAACACTGTAGGTGGCCAAGTAGCTACTGAGAAGAAGTTGATTAAGAACAAATATGTAATTGCTCTTGACTATTGCATTCCTCCAGTTGACCTTTTGAGCTCTGACGTGGGAGTAAACATGATGACCTTGAAGAAAGACGGTTCTACTTTGATGGAGAACGAAACTACTTCAGGCGAAGCTGCATACTCTGACTACACTGAGTCTGTAAAACCTGCGGTTCTTACTTTCGGTGCTAAGTATGATGTTGCTTTGTCTAGAAAGACAAACAGCAACACTGTGAACTACAAAGTATGGATCGACTTTAACATCGACGGTGACTTTAACGATGCAGGTGAAGTTGTATTGAACAGCGGTACCATTGCTGGTACTGATGCTTCTGCTAGCTTCAACGTTCCTGCGTTGGTAAATAGCTTCGAAGGTTTGACCCGTATGCGTGTAGGTGCTTCTTATGGTACTTTCACTAACTCTCCTTGCGGTGTAAACATCGTTGGTGAATTCGAAGATTATGCTATCAAATTGGCTAACGATATGTTGCCTCCTGGCATCACTTTGATTGGTTCTGACACAATCCGTGTAGAAAAAGGAAGCTCTGCAAACAGCTGCTACGCTGAAGTTGCTGGTACTTCTTACACTGCATTTGACCCAACTGAAGGCGACATGACAGGTAAAGTAAACGTTGTTACTGATTTGGATTGCACCGTACCAGGTGTATACAGCTTCACTTTCAACGTGAAAGACGCATCAGGTAATGCTGCTGCTGAACGCACCCGTACCGTAATCGTAGTATTGGACAGAACTGCTCCAGTTCTTACTTTGAACGGTTCTACTCCAATGACTCTTGAACAGTGTGACAACTTCACCGATCCAGGTGCTGTTGCAACTGACGCAGTTGATGGTAACATCTCTACTGCTATCATTACTACAGGTTCTGTAGATCCATCTAAAACTGGTAAATACACTCTTACTTACACCATCAGCGATGCTCAAGGTAACTCGAGCAGCTTGAGCCGTGTAGTAAATGTTGTTGACACCAAGAAGCCTGGTATCTTCTACCGTGGTAACCGCATCGTTAACGGTTCTACTATCAATGTTCAAATCAACAGCACCTTCGTTGACGAAGTTTATGCTGATGACGTTTGTAACGGTGGTATCGATATCGATAAACTTGCTGGCTTCAACGGCTTTGTAAACACTGCTGCTAGAGCTACTTATCCTATCATCTATCAAGCTGTTGACCCAAGCGGTAACAAAGCTGATGAATATAGCTTCGTGATTAACTACAAAGTGGATGATTACATCGCACCAGTGATTGAACTTAACACTGATGACACTATCCTTCATGATGTAAACAATGCGTATGCTAGCCGTAAAGTAACTGTATCTGATAACTACTACGACGTAACTAAAGTGAGTGTAGTGAAGTCAGGTTCTGTTGATCCTTACACTTTGGGTACTTACAAAGAGACTTACACTGCAACTGACGAAAGCGGAAACGTTTCAGTATCAGTTCGTACTGTAAAAGTTGTTGACCGCGAGGCTCCATCTATCTTGGCTCCTGCTGTAAACACTTGCGTAGGTGCTCCTTTCTGGGCAAACTCTGGTCTTGTTATCCGTGACAACTACTACTCACCTGCAACCCTTGCTGGTATGGTGAAAGTGTTGAACCACAACGTAAACATTTGGGAAGCTGGTGTATACTACATCAACTACGAATTGACCGACCCAAGTGGAAACCAAGCTGCTCTAGTAACTCGTCCAGTATTCGTAAACTTCCCACCAAACTGTCAGATTACTTACAGTGGTGTTGAAGATATGAAACTTGAAGATGCAGTATCTATATTCCCGAACCCAACTCAGGGTGAAGTGACTGTAGGTTACACGTTGACCAACAACCAACCTTTGAACATCACTGTGTTCAACGCGGTAGGTGCTGTGGTTGCTGAAATGAATGGCGTACAAGGTGGCTTCGGTACACAGAAGATTGATCTTTCTGCGTATGGAAGTGGTACCTACACCATCCGTCTTACCAATAATGGTGAGTCTATCAGCCGCAGAATTATTGTTGCCAACTAATTCTAAGATTTAGAAGTTTAAAAGGGCTGCCACATGGCAGCCCTTTTTTATTTTAGCTTCTTCCACATCTGTTCGTAGATTTTAATGCGGAATGCTATTTTTTTAGCATAATTTTGAATTAAATTTTGTAAGGTGTTTAAAGGCGTATCAAAAGAAACCAAAGTGGGCAGTCTCACTGCCCTTGCAATTACCGTTTTGATTCTCGGCTATAACTATATGGTTGGGAAAGACAATCCCTTCAAAGGCAGTCGCGAGTTCTATGTGTTTTATGACAGCGCTTCAGATGTAGTTGTGAGTACCCCGGTTCTTTTTAATGGAATCCGTATCGGACAAGTTAAAAAAGTTTGGCTTGATGAAGTAACCGGTAAACCTGTTGTCCGTCTTGAAATATTTGGTGAAACTAAAATCCCTAGACATTCTTTCGTGAAAATTCAATCTGAGTTGTTGGGTGGTGTTAAGTTGAAATTGCGCTTGAGCAATGAAAAGACCTTAGCAGAAGATGGTGATACCCTCAAAGCGGAATATGATAAGGATGTGATGAGTATGGTGAATGAGAAAGTAGCACCTATTGCTGCTGGTGTGGACTCCCTCATTACAAACCTTAATATGCTTATTCACAGGGCCTCAGTTCAGCAAGCTTTTGATCAGTTACCTATACTCATCGGTACTGTAACCCAGACCCTGAATAATGTGAAGGATATGATTGCAAACCTTCAACCCGGTGTTACAAGCAGCGTGAATAATATTGCATCTTTTTCGAAGAACCTGGATTCCTATGGTAAAAGTATTGATCAAAGTTTGAAGAGCTTTGACAAACTGGGAAAACAGTTGGATAGTGTTCAGTTGGTGCGCTTAACTAAGAATTTAGAAGCTACGATGGCCTCTCTCAGCGCTATTGCTGCTGATATACAGTCGGGTAAAGGTACTTTAGGTAAATTATCTCAAGATGAACAATTGTACAATGATTTGGTTCAAACCAATCAAAGTCTTCAATGCTTGATGAATGATATAAAAGCCTATCCCCAAAAATATTTGCCACTCCCTTGGGGTAAGAAGCAAAGGCAAAAGGCTATGGCTGAAAGTAAAACGGCAAACACCTGCTTTCCTACGAAGGATTCTGCCCGTTAAGGGAATTTATAAATCTGTAAAATAGGAGAGGCTTAGGCGCCTACATTGGTAAAACCAAACTCCTGACCATATCCTGCAAGTTTCTCGCGCAGGATGCGCTTGGCTACGAAGATTCTGGTTTTTACTGTACCAATAGGGATTTGCAACTCTTCAGCTATTTCATGATACTTGTAACCTTCTACATTCATGGTGAAAGTGATACGCAATTCCAAGGGGAGTTCATCAATGGCTGCTTCCAAATCTCTTCTGATGAATTTTAATTCTGCCTGATTCTCAATTCTGTGTGATGGAATATCTAAGAAAAAGGTATTATCTGTAGAGTCAAGGAAGGTATTGCGCTTCGCATCTCTTCGATAGTTGTTGATGAAGCTGTTCTTGAGAATTGTGTACAGCCAACCTCTGAGATTTGTTCCAGATTCAAACTTGTCCTTGTAGCGGTATGCTTTCAATACCGTCTCTTGAACCAAGTCATTAGAATCCTCATTATTATGAGTCAATGACAATGCGTAATTCTTTAAGGGCTGCATCTCTGCAATCATCTGTACATCAAAATCCGCTGTGTTGTTCATACTATTTGTTGGTTCAAATGTACTACAAAAAACCACATGAGCAATACTTTGTATAGGAAATGTGTCAAAAAAGTATCACAAAAAGTTATACGAAGTGTGAAGTTTGGTTGAACAAATATAGCTATCAATGAGTTAGCCTGTCGTTCTGAACATGGGCATAATGAAAAATTAACGTATAAATTGGAGTAGGTTGTGATCAGGCAAAAAAAAAGACCGCAGTTGCGGTCTTTTCTATAATTCTTAGTTGGGGTGTTAAACGAGAACAACCACTTTGTTCTTCAGGACTTCAACCAATCCACCATTAACGGTGAAAGATTCTATGCCGCTAGCACTTTTGATACTCACAGTGCCTTTAGCTAGGTTGGCAATCAAGGGTGCGTGATTTTCAAACACCTGGAAGCTACCGTTGCTACCGGGAAGGGTAACAAATTCAGCATCGCCACTGAACAAAGTTTTATCTGGGGTTAATATCTCTACGTTCATACCCAATTATGCGTTTGCTTCTTGCAGCATTTTCTCACCCTTAGCAATCGCATCTTCGATGGTACCTACAAGGTTGAAAGAAGCTTCAGGATATTGGTCAACTTCACCATCCATGATCATGTTAAAGCCCTTGATGGTATCTTTAATATCAACCAATACGCCTTTCAAGCCGGTGAATTGTTCTGCTACGTGGAAGGGCTGAGACAAGAAACGTTGTACACGACGTGCGCGGTGAACAACCATTTTATCTTCTTCACTCAATTCATCCATACCCAAAATCGCAATGATATCTTGCAATTCTTTGTAGCGCTGCAACAATTCTTTTACTCTCTGTGCGCAACCATAGTGCTCATCACCCAAAATATCGCGGGTAAGAATTCGGCTGGTAGAATCCAAAGGATCCACCGCAGGGTAAATACCCAATTCCGCAATCTTACGACTCAATACTGTAGTCGCATCCAAGTGGGCGAAAGTTGTCGCTGGAGCTGGGTCAGTAAGGTCATCCGCAGGTACATAAACCGCTTGAACAGAGGTAATAGAACCACGTGTTGTAGAAGTAATACGTTCTTGCATCACACCCATCTCAGTAGCAAGGGTTGGCTGGTAACCTACCGCTGAAGGCATACGGCCCAACAGCGCAGATACTTCAGAACCTGCTTGTGTGAAACGGAAGATGTTGTCAATAAAGAAAAGGATATCTTTTCCAGCGCCTTGACCATCACCATCGCGAAAATATTCTGCGACAGTAAGACCAGAAAGTGCTACACGAGCACGTGCACCTGGAGGTTCGTTCATCTGTCCAAACACCAGGGTTGCCTGACTTTGGCTCAATTCATCGTAATCTACTTTGCTAAGATCCCAACCACCTTCTTCCATGCTTTTGTTGAATTCTTTGCCGTATTTAATTACGCCAGATTCAATCATTTCACGGAGTAGGTCATTTCCTTCACGGGTTCGTTCACCCACACCTGCAAATACAGACATACCAGAGTATGCTTTTGCAATGTTGTTGATGAGTTCCATGATCAATACCGTTTTACCTACACCTGCACCTCCAAACAATCCGATTTTACCACCTTTTGCATAAGGCTCTAAAAGGTCAATAACCTTGATGCCTGTGTAAAGGGGTTCGGTGCTGGTTGAAAGGTTTTCGAAAGTAGGAGCAGGTTGGTGGATACCGCGTCCATTGGCGTTGTCAACGGCACGCATACCATCGATGCTTTCGCCCACAACGTTTAACAGACGGCCGCGGATATTGTCGCCAACGGGCATGCGAATCGCATCTCCGCTGTCAACTACTTCCATACCTCTGCAAATACCGTCGGTGGAGTCCATCGCCACGGTGCGCACTACATTTTCGCCCAGGTGTTGCTGTACTTCCAGCACCAAGTCCTGACCGCTTTCGCGTTTGATTCTTAGTGAATTGTAGATCTGAGGAAGAGTGGAGCCTTGTTCGTTGAAACTTACATCCACTACAGGTCCTATGATTTGTGATACTTTACCTATGTTGGCCATCAGATTTTGGTCTGTTTTTCGAGCCGCGAAATTACTGCTTAATTATGGCTTTTTCCACCCTAAGTGAATAAAAAAGTGATAAATCAGATAAATGCCGCGTTTTGCTGCTTTTTTTGGCTGCTCAGCTGTTTTATATATTCTCTATCGATAACGCATTTTTCATGGTGCTTTTTGTCTAATTTCGCCCCCTTAAATCATGGACCGTAATACCATCATTGGTTTCTCCCTCATTCTGCTCATCCTCGTAGGCTATGCCTGGTGGACCGCACCCTCTGAGGCAGAACTCGCACTCGAACAGAAAAAACAAGACAGCATTGCACGGGTTGAAGCTGCACGTGTGAAACAAGCCGACAGCCTTACTGTTAAGCAAGATACAGCTAAAAGCATTTCACCTGCTGCAGCAGCTGCTAAAGATAGCCTTCTTGAGCAAACCCTTGGTGGTTTCGCAGCTTCTTTGAAAGGTACTGCAGAAACCATTACCCTTGCCAATAAAGACATTACCGTAAATATATCAAACAAGGGAGCACGCATTAGTTCCGTGCGCCTCAATAGTTACAAAAGGTCCGATAGCAGCGACTTGTTGATGTTCGATGACAAGAACAGCTCCTTTTATTATATAATGGCGTTGCAAAACGACAGCCTAAGAACAGATCAGTTCTATTGGAAAACGGTAAAGAAGTCTGCCAATAGCGTTACTCTCAGACTTGAAGATGGCAAAGGTGCATGGCTTGACCAAACCTATACCCTGAATGCGCAAAATTTCTTGGTAGATTACAAGTTGGAAGTGCATGGAATGCAAAATTCTGTGCTCCGCGCAAAACCAGATATTCACCTGAATTGGAATGTAGCCTTGCCACGTCAAGAACGCATTAAGAAATTAGAAGACCAACAGTGTTACCCTATGTACAAGATTCCAGGTGAAAATCCAGAAAGCTTGGGCGCCACAGGGGAAAAGGATGAAGCAGAGGTTAAAGGTAAAATTCAATGGGTTAGCTTTAAACAACAGTATTTCAATTCTACTCTGTTGAGCAAAGATGCCTTCTCAGCTGATGGAAATGTGTCTTGGTCTGAACTGAAAGACCCCGCATTGCTCAAGCAAATGCATACCGACATTTATTTACCCTACGGTTTTGAGGAAAATAAAAGCTATGAAATGAAATGGTATTTCGGTCCGAACCATTTCCAAACCCTGAAAAAACTAAATACAGGCATTGATGATCATGAAATGCAACGCATTGTAACCTTGGGTTGGGGCATTTTTGGCTGGGTAAACCGATTCATTGTAATTCCGGTATTCAACTTCTTGGATGATTATATCGGTAACATGGGTATCATCATTCTTTTGCTTACCTTCATTATCAAGTTTCTTTTATTGCCGCTGGTGTACAAGTCCTATATCAGTACCGCAAAAATGAGAATTCTCAAGCCTGAGATTGATGAAATCAAGGAAAAACACGGGAATGATATGCAAAAGATTCAAACAGAAAACATGGCCTTGTACCGCAAAGCAGGCGTGAGCCCCATGAGTGGTTGCGTGCCTATGCTCTTGCAAATGCCTATTCTGTTTGCCATGTTCCAGTTTTTCCCGAATGCATTCGAACTGCGCCAAAAATCATTTCTTTGGGCTCCCGATTTAAGTCAATACGATAGTATCCTAGATCTTGGCTTCCATATCCCTGGTTATGGTGATCACATCAGCTTGTTTACCTTGATGATGACTGTGAGTACCTTGATTTATACCCGCCTGAATAATCAAATTAGCGGTGTAACAGGTCAAATGAAGTGGATTGGTTATCTGATGCCTATCATATTCTTAGGAGTACTGAATGATTACGCCAGCGGATTGACCTGGTATTACTTTGTGAGTAATATGGTAACTTTTGGACAACAGGCAGTGATTCGTCGCTTTGTGGATGATAAGAAACTACATGCGCAGATTGCAGATGCCCGCAAGAAACCTGTGAAGAAAAGTGCTTTTTCCGCCCGTCTTGAGTCTGCGATGAAACAGGCGCAATCTTCACAACAGCAGCAGAAGAACGCGAAGAATATAGGCAAAGGCCCAAAGAAGAAATAAGTTTTGGGACTTGTCCCGCCTGCTACAATAATTCGTATCGGTTTCCAGGTAAACTGCGCAATGCGCCTTTCATTTCGAGTTCTAGTAACACATAACTGAGCTTGTGCACAGGCAAAGTGCAATTTGCCAATATCTCATCGTAGTGTTTTTGGCCCTCTGTGAGCAACTGTGCAATGTGTGTTTCGGTCTCATTGAGCTGCGCAAACAACTCAGCCTGCCGAGCTTTTTTCCCCTTTTTATTGGTGTGAATTTCCCAATTCATGCCTTTGGCAATGTCGGTGGCATTTTCACAGAGCTGTGCTTTTAGACTTTTGATTAAATAATTGCATCCTTGACTCATTATATCACAGGGTCTGCCGGGTAGGGCGAATACATCGCGATTGTAGCTAGAGGCAATTTCTGCGGTGATCATGCTTCCGCCGCGAATCTTACTTTCTACCACCACCAAGCAATCGCACATTGCAGCCACGATGCGATTTCTACGGGGAAACAAGTCTGGATTTAAGGCAGTACCACTAAAGTGCTCCGAAAGAATGGAGCCTCCGCTTTCTATCATGGTATTGGCATGGCTTGCATGCCGGAAGGGGTAGAGCTGGTCCAAACCATGTGCAACCACACCCATAGTAGGGATTTTATGCTCAATGCTGGCCTTATGGGCGCAAATATCAATTCCAAGCGCCAAGCCGCTTATGGTGTGTACCTTGTATTCCTTCAATTCCTCTACCAGGTTTCGTGTGGCTTCCAAGCCCGCGGCTGTTGCACTTCTGGTGCCTACAATCCCTACAATTCTTGAGTGGTTGAAGTTGGTTTCTCCGCGCACAAACAACACCAAAGGCGAGTCGAGTTCTTGCTTTAAACGGAGTGGAAATTCATCTGAGAAATAGTGAATTCCACGAATGTGATGGGTCGCCATAAATTCAAGCTCCCGATCAACCAACTCGAAATTTTTAAAATTGTATACCGCCTCTGCAGCAATTTTTCCAACTCCAGGTATTTTGTTCAGTATTGTTTTTTTTTCAGAGAATACCGCTTCGGCGGAACCACAATACCCAATGAGTAACTTGCCCAATATGGGTCCAACACGCGGCACCAAAGAAAGGGACATTAAATAATACAATTCAGAATTTGACAAAATAAATAACAAAAAAATGTCTACAATGATAACAATTGTAGCATTTTAATGCAAATTCAAACCGTGAATTGTGGAAATTTTATCGCACGATGTGCTGTATAAAAAAGCTGGGATTGAGCCCACAATGGCCAACTCCATGCTCCAATAACACCTTGTCTTTGTATAAGTAAGCATCCATCATTTTTGAAGCACTATAATTGTATCCAAAGATGAGCAAGGTGTCGCCTGAAGAAGCCTCTATTTCATGGCTTTCATTGTATTTGCCTGCGGGCTTATTTACAATAGCTTGCTTGCTGCCTTTTTGTATCATAAACATGCAGTCTTCGCAGTTTACATTTACACTGAAAGGTTGTTGGTTACGCGCTACATCCTCCTTTTTACAAGATAAGAAGGAAACAACAAGACAACAAACAAGGGCTGTATTTTGCAGGGTTTTCATGCTCTCTTGGACACCATTGCCGTCCCAGAGTTGCCTGATGCGAAGAAGTACTTAGTCGTTGAGCTTCAATACTGCCATAAACGCACTTTGAGGAATTTCAACATTTCCTACTTGCTTCATGCGTTTTTTACCTGCTTTCTGTTTCTCAAGAAGCTTGCGCTTGCGGCTGATATCACCCCCATAACATTTCGCGGTAACGTCTTTGCGCATAGCGGATATATTCTCACGGGCAATTACTTTGGCACCGATGGCAGCCTGTATCGCAATTTCAAATTGCTGCTTGGGAATCAAATCCTTAAGCTTTTTGCAAATTTTCTTACCTAGGTCATAGGCATTGTCGCGGTGAATAATGGCACCCAAAGCATCTACTGGCTTATTGTTCAAGAGAATGTCCATTTTTACTAATTTACTTTCACGCCAGCCCAAGGGGTGGTAATCGAAACTGGCATACCCTCTAGAAATACTTTTCAAACGGTCATAGAAGTCAAAAACAATCTCGGCCAAGGGCATGTCGAATGTCATTTCAACCCTATCTGAGGTGAGGTAAACCTGGTTTTTCAATATTCCGCGTTTATCCATACACAATCCCATAATGGTGCCTACATATTCTGACTTAGAAATAACACTGGCCACAATATATGGTTCTTCCACGTAATCGATTTTTTCCGGCGGAGGCAAGTCGCTTGGATTGTTTACAATCACCATTTCTCCGCTGGTCATGTAAGCTTGATAGCTTACGTTTGGCACGGTGGTAATTACTGTCATGCCAAATTCTCGTTCCAAGCGTTCTTGAATAATCTCCATGTGGAGCATACCCAAGAATCCGCAGCGGAAACCAAATCCTAAGGCAGCAGAGCTTTCTGGCTCAAATACCAAGCTGGCATCGTTAAGCTGCAGCTTACCCATACTATCTCTGAGTTCTTCAAAATCTTCTGTCTCTACAGGGTAAATACCTGCGAATACCATAGGTTTCACATCTTCAAAACCGTTGATAGCCTCTTTTGCAGGGTCATTTTTATCGGTAATGGTGTCACCCACCTTTACTTCTTTGGCATCCTTAATTCCGGAAATAATATAGCCTACATCACCTGCATGTATGGCGTCCTTGGGAGACATTTCCAACTTTAAGACACCCACTTCATCTGCAAAATACTCTTGGCCTGTATTCATGAACTTTACATGCTGGCCTTTTTTGATGCTACCATCAAGTACTTTAAAATAGGCGATAATCCCTCTAAACGAGTTGAAAACGGAGTCAAAAATCAGGGCTTTGGTTGGTGCGTTTAAGTCTCCTTTTGGCGGTGGAACCCGATCTACGATGGCTTCTAATATATCCAATACACCAAGGCCGGTTTTGCCACTGGCGGGAATAATCTCACTTTTGTCGCAACCCAGCAGTTCTATAATCTGATCACTCACTTCCTCTGGCATAGCGCCGGGAAGGTCCATTTTGTTGAGAATTGGAATAATGGTAAGATCATGTTCCAAAGCCATGAACAAATTGGAAATGGTTTGTGCTTGTATGCCTTGAGATGCGTCCACAATGAGTAAAGCACCTTCGCAAGCTGCAATACTGCGGCTCACTTCGTAGCTAAAATCCACGTGACCTGGGGTATCAATGAGATTTAATACAAAGGATTGCCCCTTGAACTTATAATCCATTTGAATGGCATGGCTTTTAATGGTAATCCCTCTTTCACGTTCCAAATCCATGTCATCAAGCACCTGTGCTTGCAACTGGCGCTTGTCTACGGTGCCGGTATATTCTAATAACCTGTCGGCCAAAGTGCTTTTGCCGTGGTCGATATGTGCGATAATGCAAAAATTGCGGATGTGCTGCATCGAAAATTAAAGCGCAAATATACAGCCTCGAGGGTCTATTCTTATGCGCCAATCGATGTGATTGTACTATTTTTGTCGACCCAATAAGTATGCAAAGCTGGTCGGCAGGAATTATGTGTTTCAATGAAGCTGGAACTATTCAGCAAGTGATAGCCGATACTGTGCGTGTGGTATCTGAGATTTCTGGCGGTAATTATGAGGTTATCGTAGTGGATGATTGCAGCACCGATAACTCTAAAGCCCTGGTAGAAGAGGTTTTGCCCTTGTACCCAAAGCTGAAATTGGTGCATCATTCGGTTAACCAAGGAATTGGTGGAACCTTGCGTTCCATTTATTTTAATGCACAGTGTGAAAATGTAGTAGCAATTTGTGGCGATGGCCAATTCGATTTGGAGGAATTGCGCATGAAACCAGCGTTTTCCCGACACGAATTCGTATCCTTTTATCGATTGCAGAATACGGAATACAACGGATTTAGAAACTTCCTTTCCTATTTCAATAAGTGGTTTAATAAATACGTTTTAAAAATTTACCTCAATGACGTCAATTGGGTGAAAGCCTACAAGACAGAGGTAATTCATGCCTTAAATTTAGAACTAAAAAGTTCTTTGGTAGAAAGTGAAATTTGTTCCAAGCTCATGCAAGCCGGCGCCCGCGCGGCAGAGTTTCAAAGTAAATATTTGCCCAGAACCTATGGTGTGAGCAAGGGCAGCTCTTGGAAAATAGTGCGCAAAGCCGTGGCAGATTTATTTTCACTATTCCTTGTAGTAAATAAGTACAACCGCAAACACGGCAAATCCCTGCGTGTACTTCTCCAAAGTTGAAATTTTAATCAGGCTGGATTTGTATTAATTTGCGAACCAATGGAAATCCTAAACGAAGAAACCGCTTATCACTGCTTGAAGAATGTTCAAATCGGTGAAAGAACCCGTATATTCCAATTTGTAAATGCATACAATTGTGCGTTGGGCGATGACTGCAAAGTAGGTGCTTTTGTAGAAATTCAAAAAGGGGTTAATATTGGGAATCGCTGCAAAATATCCAGTCATAGTTTCTTGTGCGAAGGGGTGCAGATTGAAGACGATGTTTTCATTGGCCACAGCGTTACCTTTATTAATGACCGTTTTCCAAGGGCTAGCGTAGCGGGTGGAAAATTGCAGACAGAGGATGATTGGGTGTTAGAATTTACCACAGTGAAGGCAGGTGCGAGTATTGGCTCGGGCTCGACCATACTCTGCGGCATTACCATTGGTGAAAATGCCATTGTAGGCGCGGGATCAGTAGTTACAAAAGATGTACCTGCAAATACCATCGTGGTTGGCAACCCCGCAAAAAAACTGCGCGATATTTAAGCGATAGCGAACTTTTAAAGCACTTGCATTGTTTGTGTTGCACATGAGCAAAGTGTATCGCTTTTCCGCTGAACAATTTATTCCTTCTGACATTCATACCGTATGGAAGTTTATGTCAGCTCCGCAAAATTTGAATAAAATCACCCCGGCCAGTATGAATTTTGAAATTCTCAATAATTCAGCCGATGGTGAAATGTATCCAGGGATGGTCATCAGTTATAAAGTGAGTCCGCTGCCTGGCTTTCGTGTAAATTGGGTAACGGAAATTACCCATGTGCAAGACCTGCACTATTTTGTGGATGAGCAGCGTTTCGGTCCCTACAGTTTTTGGCACCATAAGCATTTTTTGCGCGAAGTAGAAGGCGGCGTAATGATGACCGATATTGTAGATTACAAAATACCCTTTGGTTGGATTGGCGATTTGGGAAATACCCTGCTTATCAAGCACAAGCTGAAGGAAATTTTTGCTTTCAGAAAGCAAGCCCTAGAAAAGCTATTTCCTAGCGCATAATTCCTTTAAAAAAGAATGTGCTTAAAATCGTTTGATGATTTCTAGCACGGCAGGGCAAATGCTCATATTCTTTTCTGCTAGCGATAGCAGGGTGTGCATTTTGCGCTGATTGGTATGCGGGTATTCGCGACAAGCCTTGGGTCTTGCATCATACACTGAACAATAATTGTCAACTCCAAGAAAAGGACAAGGCGTTTGTTTTAAGGCGTAAAGCCCGTCTGTGTCGAGATACAGATAAGTTTCTACAAATGCTCCAATTCTCATTTTCAATGCCCCGGCCAGACGTTCTATATCTTTTTCAAAGAGCATAGGTGAGGTCGTTTTACAACAATTCCCGCAGGTAAGGCAATCGATTTCATTAAAAACCTCCTCATGAATCTCATCAAATTTTTCGTCGAGATTTTTAGGCTTTCTTTTTTTTAAATCCTTGATTGTTTTGCGAAGCACATCGCCGTGTTTGCGGAGTTCTGCGGGTATTTTTTCGGAGGGATTTTCAACCATGAATAGTGGGTTTATTGCAAACTTACCGAGGTAAGTGTCTGTAAAAATTCAAGTAAATCGTGCATTTCCCCTTCTGTCAATTGTAGCGGTTTGATAAGGGGATCTTGGCCGATAGCATCGGGAATAAACGTTGCAGGATCATTGTAGAATGCAAGTACTTCTTCTAATGTACGAAACATTCCATTGTGCATGTAGGGTGCGGTTTTCGCAACATTGCGCAAGCCGGGCACTTTAAATTTTCCGATGTCGCTGCTATTATGGGTAACATGAAATCTACCACTGTCTTTTAAGTTTTTGCCATTGAATAAGCCAATATTGCGAAATTCATCTCCTGTGAAATCAGGAGAAAAATGGCAATCGAAGCAAGCTGCTTTCCCGAGGAATAATTCTCTTCCGCGCACTGCAGCTGGGGAAATGGCGTCGGTATCGCCGCGCATATAGCGGTCGAAAGGGGAATCGCCTGTTTCTAGGCTGCGTTCATAGGCGGCAATGGCTTGGCCTAATAATGCTGCGCTAGGAGTTTGCTTATAAATGGCTTTGAAGGCTTGTAGGTAATAGGAATTCTTTTGCAAGCGCGCCATCATGTCTTTGATATTGAAGCCCATTTCCACAGGATTCGCAATGGGATGTAATACTTGGTCTTCTAAGCTGGGTGATCTTCCATCCCAAAACAGATACGGCCTTCCAGAAACATTCATAGCACTGGGTGTGTTGCGTGTGGTTTTAGCACCGTGCACTCCTGTAGAAAAGGCAACGGTATCGGCAAATGCAAAGGCGGGTTTGTGGCAGCTGGCACAACTTACTGAATTGTCAAGCGACAAAATAGGGTCGAAGAACAGCATTTTGCCGAGTGCAATCTCATCTACAGGAAGGGGAGAGCTGGGTTCAGAATTTCTTAGGCCACAGGCCAAAAAACCTATAAAACACGCAGGAATAACAATGAATTTTAGCGCCTTAGGAGTCATATTTTTCGAGCAATTTTAACATGACGCTAAAATCCTTCGGATATGGGGCAATTACAGTGATATTTGTCCCGTCGACATCTGTGAAAATGATTTCTCTTGCATGCAATGCAAATCGCTGTATGAGGGGTGTGTTCTCACCAGCCATTTTCTTTTTGATTTCAGCGAGCATGGGCACGTGTGCGCCATACATTTCATCCCCTGAAATTCGCGCATTTTGTGAAGCCAGGTGCACCCGTATTTGGTGTAATCTACCTGTAACGGGTTTGCATTCTATTAAGGTGAAATGGCGGAAAAGCTGCAAGGTATGAAACCAAGTGGTGGCAGCCTTTCCTGTTTTTCTATCGATGCGTATTTGGTGTAAATTGTCTGTATTGATAGGCAAATCCACCTTTAGGTTTTCAAAATTTACATGTCCTTCCGCGATGGCATGATAAATTTTCTGCACCTTTCTTTTTTCGAATTGTATAGAAGCATGGCGGTACGCTTCTGCGTTAAGGGCTACGATTAGCGCCCCGCTGGTTTCACGGTCAAGTCGGTGGCAAAGCGTGGCTTCTGGCCATATTTCTCGCACCAAATCAAGCACAGGCGTATGGGTGAATTTCCCGCGTTCTGGGATGCTGGGAACAAAAGCAGGTTTGTTAATGACAACATAATTCTCATTTTCAAACAGGATCCAGCTTTTCAGATTTGGGAGCTTACTCATGCTTCATTGCGCATACTCAGTCGGATGCGTGTAAGTACATTTTTGGTTTGCATACTAAAATCGCCATCCATCATCCAATTGTAGTAATTGGGTTCGGCTTTTAGGATATCTTTAACTTTTCTGCCTTTGTGTTTTCCAAAGTTGAACAGTATTTCTCCGTCATTGGCATAG
This sequence comes from Flavobacteriales bacterium, assembly GCA_040376005.1. GTDB lineage: Bacteria > Bacteroidota > Bacteroidia > NS11-12g > UBA955 > JAGXTF01. The sequence continues at coordinate 1,492 of JBEIRK010000014.1, read as the reverse complement.
ATAAAACGTCCTGCCAAATCTACCAGGTTGTTTTGTCCACTCATTCTGTGCAATCCTTCAATGTCTTGAGGAATATCTTCATAGCGTTCCAATTGCGCTTTCAATACAGCCCAAGTTGCAAGGGTGTCCGCTTCCGCACTGTGCGCATTTTCAAGTTCGCGGTCGCAATAAAAACGATAGGCCGCTTTCAGATTGCGGGGTTCTTTAAAGTGGTAGATGCGCTGCGCATCAATGAATTTTCTTTTTTCTACATCAAACTCTAAGTCGGCGCGGTAGAATTCTTCCACGAGTAAAGGGAAGTCAAACTTATTCGAGTTGAAGCCACCAAAATCACACTCTTTCAGAAAAGCGTTTAATTCCGGGGCAATGTCTTTAAATGAAGGTTTGTCTTTCACATCCTCATCGGTAATACCATGAATTTCGGTAACTTCTGGTGGAATGGGCATACCGGGATTCACCCTGTAGGTGCGCAATTCTTCATTTCCATCAGGCAATACCTTGAGCAAAGATATTTCTACGATGCGGTCGCGGTTGATATTCATGCCTGTGGTTTCGAGGTCGAAGATCACCAAAGGGCGTTTCAGGTTCAGTTTCATGGCTTTTATTGATGTGTTTCGTCCATATCTGTTAGCAAATCCGGACGCAGGTTTTTCGTTTTTTCTAGCGCCTGTTCCATGCGCCAATTTTCAATTTTTTTGTGGTCACCACTCAGCAGCACTTCAGGAACTTCAAGTCCACCAAACACTGCGGGTCGGGTGTACAAGGGTGGGGCGAGCAAGCCATCTTGGAAAGAGTCTGTGAGGGCACTTTCTTCATTGCCTAAAACACCAGGGAGCAGGCGAATTAGCGCATCTGTAAGCACGATAGCGGCAATTTCGCCCCCGCTAAGCACATAATCCCCAATGCTAATTTCGCGGGTTACATAGAGGTCGCGTATCCGTTGGTCTATGCCTTTATAATGGCCACATATCATCATGATATTCCCTTTCAGGGAAAGGCTATTGCAGGTTTCTTGATTTAGGGTTTGGCCGTCGGGTGTAAGGAAGATGATTTCATCATATTCTACTGCTGCTTTTAATGCTTCAATGCACTGACTCAAAGGCTCGGGCATGAGAACCATACCCGCACCGCCACCGAATTGGTAATCATCGGTTTGTTTGTACTTCCCAATGCCGTAATCATGCAAGTTGTGCAGGTGTATTTCAGCCAATCCTTTTTCCAAGGCCCTGCCGGGAATGCTGTTTTGCAAAGGGCTTTCCAAAAGCTGGGGAACGGCGGAAATAATATCGATACGCATGATTTATAATTCCAACAGGCCCTCGGGTAGGTCTAGTTCAACAATCTTCTTGTTTTCATCGGCCTCAATGAACCAATCATCCACCCATGGAATCAGGAATTCAGGGTCAGTTGAATTTTTAATCACCAACATCCATCCCGCGGGGTATTCCTCCACCGCTTGTATCTGTCCGATTATGGTATTGTCCACTTTCAC
>JBEIRK010000157.1:0-4928 GCA_040376005.1 Flavobacteriales bacterium | reverse complement strand
ATGTTGGGTAAACGAGACTTAGGCGCTGCCTAATTTGTATTGTGCCAATAGATACAGTACGGCCATACGCACGGCAACACCGTTTTCTACTTGTTCCAAGATGATACTCTGAGAGGAGTCAGCAACGTCGCTGCTTATTTCCACACCTCTATTGATCGGGCCTGGATGCATTACTACGATTTCTTTAGACAATGAATTCAGTATTTCCTTAGTGAGGCCATACTGCATGCTGTATTCGCGCAGTGAAGGGAAATATTGTATGTCTTGGCGTTCGAGTTGTATGCGCAACATATTCGCTACATCGCACCATTCTAGGGCATTTCTAAGGTTGTGTTCCACCTTAACACCCAGTTCGGCAATGTAGCGTGGAATTAAGGTATTTGGACCGCAAACCATCACCTCAGCTCCCAGGGCTTTCAGGCAAAAGATATTGCTGAGTGCCACCCGGGAATGCAGGATGTCGCCAACGATAACCACTTTTTTCCCTGCGATTCCACCCAGTTTTTCGCGTATCGAAAAGGCATCAAGTAGGGCTTGTGTAGGGTGTTCATGGGTACCATCTCCCGCATTGATGATTTGAGCTTTTACCCGTTTTGCCAAAAACAAACAGGCGCCAGGTGCTGGGTGTCGCATGACGATCATATCGACCTTCATGCTCAAAATATTGTTTACAGTGTCCACAAGGGTTTCGCCCTTCTTTACGCTGCTAGAGCTGCTCGAAAAGTTGAGTACATCTGCAGATAAGCGTTTCTCCGCCAATTCAAAGGAAACACGGGTTCGGGTACTGTTTTCGAAGAAAAGGTTTGCTACCGTAATGTCGCGCAATGACGGTGTTTTTTTCACCGGTGAGTTGAGAAGTTGCTTGAATTTGTCTGCGGTTTCGAAAATAAGGTGCATGCTTTCTTCTGAAAGTCCCTTAATTCCTAGGAGATGCTGTATCGGGGCAGTATTACTCATTCTTTTTTACTCAATAGCCAAACTTTATTGTCGTTTTCCATCCACTCCACTTTTACATGCTCGCCTGTGCTCCTGCTGTCTACCACGGTGCCGCTGTAATCTGCTGCTATTGGCAATTCGCGGTTGTATCTGCGGTCGATAAGCACCATTAGCTCAACGCTAGCAGGTCTGCCATAATTCATAAGGGCATCCAAGCCGGCGCGCACACTTCTGCCCGTGTATAGGACATCGTCTACCAAAATGATGTGCAAGTTCTCGGTACTGAAATCAATTCGGTTGGGGCTGGGTACAATTAAGTCGCCTCGGCCAATATCATCTCTGAAAAAACTGTTGTCCAATTCTCCATAGCGAAGGCCGCAGGAAGGATACATGGTTTTCACCACCTCATACAATCTGCGCGATAACTCAACCCCGCGGGGCTGCATTCCCAACAAGGCACAGCCATCCATGTTTCCGTGATTTTCCGCAATCTGCAGGGCAAACCTGCGAATAATGAGGTCAATCTGCGAATGGGAGAGGAGTATGCGCGGCTCAATCATGATTCTGACAGCGAAAGTATGATATCAAATTCGTCTTTTTTCAATTTTGACACTGAAAGTCTAGACATTCTTATTAACTCTATGCCTTGTAGACGTGGGTCTGCCTTCATGGTAGCCAAACTTACAGGCATCTTTAATTTTTGCACAGGTTTTACATCTACCACTACCCAGTTTTGATCGTCTGTGGTGGGGTCTTGATAGCTTTCCCTCACTACTTCTGCAATTCCAACAACTTCTTTGCCTTCATTGCTGTGGTAATACATACATAAGTCGCCCACTTTCATTTCCCTTAGGTTGTTTCTCGCCAGATAATTGCGAACGCCATCCCAAAAGGTAAGCTTATCTTTCTCGAACTGTTCCCAGGAATATTTGTGGGGCTCGGATTTAATTAGCCAATATTGTATTGGTTCTTGAGCCATGCTGCGAAATTACGAATTCGGGCGCATTTAATGTAGCGAATACATTATTTTAGGTTTTATACTGTTCTTTTGTTTTATGTTTCGCAGTGGCTTTCGTGGTCTCAATCGCAGGTGGAAATGGATGTTTGCCGTGATTGGACTTCTTTACTTTCTACCCTTGTTGTCACATGTTTTACTCCTGTTTATGCCCACTGAAAACCTTTCAACGTATTTTAAGGAAAAGGGTATTGCAGTTTCTGAACATCACATTACCAAGCCTCAAGGACAAATTCACTATTACAAATTGGGCGGGGATACAGGTCAATGGGTGCTCTGGGTGCACGGTTCGCCGGGCTCTGCTGCAGATGTGCGAGAGCAAGCCGCAATTTCAGTTTCTCAGGGATTTAGGGTGCTGCTACTTGACCGTCCCGGTTACGGAGGTAGTGCCCTCAGCGAATCGGCGCTTCTCACAAATCAAGCCCAGGCCCTTATCGATATTCTGCAAGAAGAAGTGTCTGGTCAACAGTGCATTCTTGCAGCGCATTCCTACGGCGGGGCTGTAGTGTTAAGGGCGGCAAGTCTCAAACCCAACCGTGTAAAAGGGCTATTGTTGGTTTCCCCAACCTTGGATCCAGATTTGGAACGCAACAATGGGTTTAAACGTTTTTTACAAGCCTACGGATTGTCATGGCCCATACGCTGGATGTTGCCGCATGAATTGCTGCAATCTGCCCGTGAAATGGCCTTGCTGCCTAGCGAAATGGAGAAGACAATGCCGGATTTGGAGCAGGTGCGTTGCCCAATCGCTGAAATACATGGTACCAACGATGCCTTGGCGCCTTTTGGAAACCAAGCGTTTGTCAGAAAACACCTCCGTTTCGCACGCCGCTATTTCCTAACCTATAAGGATGGGAATCATTTTATTATTTGGAAATATCCAGAGGCGGTGCAGGCGATGCTCAAGAAATTATAAGTCCCGTCAAATACTGAGTTTAAAGAGTGTTGGGGGTTTTGTGTATTTTTGAAGTGAATTTTGAATCTACAAGAATTTCATAAAAATGCCATTCAAGGGGAAGCCACGGTAAAGCAACCGGTTGTATTTATTGGTCATGGCGATCCTATGAATGCGTTGAGAAATAATGCATTTACCCAAAGTTTGAATGTTCTTGGAACTTCATTGAAAAGCATTGAAGCGCCGAAGGCGATACTCTGTGTTTCCGCGCATTGGCTCACAAAAGGGACTTGGGTGAATAATGCTGCAGTGCAGCCCACCATTCATGATTTTGGTGGCTTCCCTCAGGAGTTATTCGATGTGCAATACCCCGCAGCAGGCGCCCCAGATGCAGCTGCCCAGGCAGCAGCCTTACTGTCGGAATCCCAACTCACCACAGATTGGGGACTAGACCACGGAGCATGGACGGTGCTGAGACATGTGTTTCCTGAAGCCAATATTCCTGTATTTCAAATGAGTATCGATTACTACCGTGGTATGGATTACCACATGGAATTGGCTGCAAAACTGAAGGAATTGCGCAACAAAGGCGTTTTGATTGTGGGCTCCGGGAATGTGGTACATAACCTTCAAAAGAGCTTTGAGAAAATGTCTGCCGGTGATGCTACACCCTACGATTGGGCTATTGAGTTTGACACTTGGGTAAAAGATAAAATTCAAAATTGCGATTGGGCAGATTTGGCAAAGTATAACAACACAGCTGCAGGTATGCTCTCGGTACCCACGCCCGACCATTATGCGCCCCTGATGTACGTTATGGGATTGGCCGATAAAGAGGAGTCAATTGACACGTTTTATGAGTCTGTCGAATATGGCGGACTGAGTATGCGCAGCTTTAAAATTGGCTAAGCTCAGATTGTATATAACACTAAGTTTGTTTGGACTGCTCTCAACAGCAGCCGGCAGCGATAGCCTGCGCAAGGCGCCATCTCCGTGGAGTATTCATGCATACGCAGATGTTTACTACACATGGGATTTTGGAAGCATCCCTGGTGATTCTAGATTGTATGCATTCTCATCTGCTGAAATAAACAAGGTGCGACCCAATTTAGCCTATGTAAGTGTTGATTATAATGGCAAGCGCAGCCGATTCAACGCAAGTCCGGGATTGGGTACTTACATGCAAGCAAATTATGCGGCAGAACCCGAAATCTGGCAGTATGTGTATGAGTTGAGATTGGGCTTTAAGCCAAGGAAAAACGCGGATTGGTGGATCGATGCGGGAGTGTTTGGTTCGCCCTATGGCAATGAAAGTGCCGTCGCAATGGACCAGTTGTCTTACACACGTTCATTGTCCAGTGAATTTTCTCCCTATTACCTGAGTGGCATTCGAAGCATTCACAAAAAAGGCAATTTGCAATACACGGGATACCTTCTCAATGGTTGGCAGCAGATCAACTGGCGTTCTATAAATCCAGCTTTAGGTGCTAATGTTTCATGGGATCCGAAACCAGGAAAGAATGCGCAGTTCAGTGCATTTGCAGGTTCTATGTATACCAAATTGAATCCCAATCTCAGGATACGCTATTTCGCGGACTTTCATACAGATTTTGCTACAGGTAAGCGGGTAGCACAGGGGATTTGTATAACAGGCGGCAATCAGTTCTATGAAGATTCAGCGCGTGGTTCCTACGCCCAACAATGGGGCACGCTGAGTTATCAGCTGCGATATGCATTCGCACAAAAACACTTTGCAACAGGCAGAGTAGAAGCCTATCTCGATCCTGAAAACACCATTATACCCCAATATATTGGTTGGGATGCGGGCTTTACCACGCTTGGACTCAGTCTCTGTTACTCTTGGAAATATTCAGACAATCTGCAGCTACGCGTTGAAGCTAAGCACTACCGCGCGCAGCAAGAGGTGCTAAGTTCCCACAATGATAGCCCAGGAAGAATAAATAGCATGATTGCTGCGGCAATTATGATGCGGATTTAAGGTTATTCAACCTATTTCTCCTCTTTCTTGTCTTCTTTGCCCTTCTCCGCCTTCTTGACTTTGTCCCCGTCGTTGAGCTCTTT
>JBEIRK010000197.1:0-3328 GCA_040376005.1 Flavobacteriales bacterium | reverse complement strand
TACGAATTATTTGATTTCAATAAATTGACCAAATGAACTTTTGAGATGGCTTCTAGAAGCTATCTCAAAAAAGGCATTTGAGGCAATTTCAAGTATTTTGGTGAAAACTGAGGCGGTTCGTGCATTTCAGGCTGGTGGCCTGAAAAAGCGGGCCAACGAAAGGTTTCGACAAAAGACGCAGAGGAATGAATATGAAATATTTGAACTCAATAAATTGACCAAATGAACTTTTGAGATAGCTTCTAATAAAGCATTACAGCAATGCGGGCCACTGTGCAGGGTTTACCTCATGCATCAGTTCATACACTTTCATAAACACTTCGTCCGCACTCGGTTTTGAGAAATAATCCCCATCGCTGCCATAAGCAGGTCTGTGTGCCTTTGCAGTAATGGTCAACGGTGCACTGTCGAGGTATTTATATGCTTCTTGCTTTTCTAATACTTGTTGGAGTATGAAAGCTGAGGCTCCACCCGGTACATCTTCGTCCAGCACAATCAGACGGTTGGTTTCTTTTAGGCTTTCCGCAATGCGATTTTCTATGTCAAAAGGCAGTAGGGTTTGCGCATCGATGATCTCCAGTCGGATGCCGTATTTCTCAAGCATGTCTGCCGCTTCTAGGGCAATTCTGCAGCAGCTGCCATAGGTTACTAATGTTGCATGTTCGCCGTAGCGCAACACATCTGGTGATCCCAATGGGATGGTAAACTCACCAATATTGGCGGGCATTTTTTCTTTGATACGATACCCATTGAGGCATTCTACCACCAATGCGGGCTCATCTGCACGAAGTAGGGTATTGTACATGCCGGCAGCGCGGGTCATATCGCGTGGCACACACACGTGCATCCCTCTTACGGCATGAATAATGGTTCCCATAGGACTGCCTGAATGCCAAATGCCTTCCAAACGGTGTCCGCGGGTGCGTATAATTACAGGAGTCTTTTGTCCGCCTTTTGTGCGGTATTGCATGGTGGCGATATCGTCACTCATGGGCTCTATGGCATAGAGCAAATAATCTAAGTATTGAATTTCGGCAATCGGACGCAAACCGCGCATGGCTGCACCCAGTCCTTCGCCCACAATACTCCATTCACGAATGCCTTTATCACTTACGCGAAGCTCTCCAAATTTTTCTTGTAAGCCACTAAAACCTTGGTTTACGTCACCAATTTTACCCAAATCTTCACCGAAGGCAAATACGCTAGGGTCGCGTTCTAAATTGGCTTCGAAGCAGGCGCGCACCACTTGGTATCCGTCCACAGTTTCATCGCTGAGTTGCAGCGGAACTTGAGGAATATTGAATACGTTTTGGTCGCTTTGGCTATGCAAATGGCTGCTGTAGCGGTTGTAGTTGAGTTGTTCAAACTGTTTGAAATAATCTACCAAGGGCTGGCGCAGCTCGCGGTCTGCATGTGCTGTAATGCGCAGAGCTTGGTGTATGGCATTGCCTAAATCGCGGCGAATGGGTTCTGAATTGCTTTGCAAGCTGGCGCTTAATTCCGCCAATTCTGGGGTAAGTATGCCTGCGGCGGATAGCTTGTTAAGCACGGTGCAGAATTCAGCAACTTCTTGTTTTATAGGATTTTGGTAGGCTGTCCACGCTTCGCGTTGGCAATTTTTAACATGGTTGGTAGCCTCTTTTTCCAATGTGTCTAAATCCGCCTCGCTGCATATGTCATTTGCCAACAGCCATTCGCGCATTTTTTTAATGCAATCGAAGTCCGTTTCCCATTGCAGGCGTTCTTTGCTTTTGTAGCGTTCGTGACTACCTGAGGTACTGTGGCCTTGGGGTTGGGTTACTTCGGTAACATGCACCAATACGGGCGTGTGTTTCTCGCGGCAGACATCAGCCGCTTGCTTATACACCTTGCAGAGTTCTGGGTAATCCCAACCGCGCACGACAAAGATTTCCATGCCTTTGCCATTTTTATCTGATTTAAATCCTTTGAGAATTTCAGAAATATTTTCTTTGGTGGTTTGGTATTTGGCGGGCACAGAAATGCCATATCCATCGTCCCAAACACTCATCAACAGGGGCACTTGAAGCACGCAAGCCGCGTTCATGGTTTCCCAAAAAATGCCCTCACTGGTACTGGCATTGCCAATAGTGCCAAACGCGATTTCATTCCCTTTGTTGGAGAAGTCTGTGCGTCCGTGAAGGAGTTCATTTTCACGGTACATTTTACTGGCCACAGCAAGGCCTAACAACCTGGGCATTTGTCCGGCAGTAGGCGAAATATCTGCACTGCAGTTGGGGCGGTCGGTTTGAGGAAGCCAAGATCCGTTTTCATCCAGCAGGCGGGTGGCAAAGTGACCATTCATGCTACGCCCTGCACTGGCGGGTTCGAGTTCCGCATCCGGAATGGCGTACAATTGTGCGAAGAAGGCGGTAATGTTGCTCATGTCTTTGGCGAACATGAAGGTTTGGTCGCGGTAATATCCGCTGCGCCAATCTCCATTTTCGAAAACACGCGCCATAGTGATTTGCGCCACTTCCTTGCCATCTCCAAAAATGCCAAACTTAGCCTTACCTGTAAGTACTTCTTTGCGGCCCAGCAAACTTGCTTGACGGCTTTCGAAGGCAACACGGTAATCGCGGACTACTTCATTCACAAAGTCTTCGCGCTTGAGCTGGGCATCATTCTTGGTAGCTTCCTGCATGCTGCAAATTTAATGCATAGTTTGCTGGATTGTAGAAGCCCTAGGAAATTTCACCTAGGAGCTGGGTTATGAAATTGTTCCCTTGGCTTTAGGCTTAGCCATTTTTCTTGCGTTTTAGCCACAGTGCTAGCGCAATGCCCATAACAGCACCACCCACTATGGGCAGCCAGTAATTGGTTTTGCGGGATGCTTCTTCTGTGGATTTTGCTGCCAAGGGCGCAACAGAAACAAGCATTAGCCAGAACATTGCAAGCCACGTTTTGGATTTCATGAGGCAAATTTACGTCAGTGAGGCGAAAAAAAGGGCCGTTTCCTTTGGGGAAACGACCCGGCCATAAAACACATCCTGAAACAGGAATATCTTGAGTTAAAGCATGGTGGTAGGCGCCAAATAGGCTGTCAGCGCCACTTTTTCCGTTGCTTTAATGGCTTTAAATCCGCCTTGAATGTCTATTAAATTGTTGTATCCTCGGGCTTTGAGTATGCTTATAAACACCATACTTCTGTAGCCACCAGCACAGTGCACATACCCTGTTTTTGTAGGGTTTACGAGCAGCATGCTGTCGTTGATATAGTCCAGTGGTGCGTTTATCGCGGCTGGGATATGTTCACTTTGGAATTCGCTTTTCTTGCGCACATCCAGTATTTGAAGATTATGGCTTGCAG
>JBEIRK010000138.1:0-5860 GCA_040376005.1 Flavobacteriales bacterium | reverse complement strand
TTTGCTTTTCATGGGGTCAATATTGATGAGTTCTCTAAAAATTTCAGGTGAGAAGCTTGGAATTCCTTTGAATTGAAGATCTTCTCCTTCCGTGAGGGTATCACCAATTTTAAAGTTACCAGTGTCATACAAACCTACCACGTCTCCTGGAAAAGCATAATCTACCACTTCTTTGCTTTGCGCCAAGAAAGTGTAGGGGTTTGCAAAGCGCAGTCCTTTGTGAAGACGGGTATGCTCATAGGGTTTATTGCGTTCAAACCTACCGCTGCATACACGCAAGAAGGCAATTCTATCGCGGTGTTTGGGATCCAAATTGGCGTGAATTTTAAAAATAAAACCCGTGAATTTTTGTTCGTCCGGATCCACAGATCTTGTAGCCGTTGCACGAGGCATAGGTGTGGGTGCGATTTGAATAAAGGTGTCCAACAATTCTTGGATACCAAAGTTATTCAGTGCACTACCGAAAAACACTGGAGCTACATGCGCCTCCATGTAATCTTTTTGATCCAATTCGCCATATACACCATCTATCAATTCAGCATCTTCTCTCAGTTTGGCTGCGTTCTTTTCCCCTACGAGTGTATCGATTATTGCGTCATCTAGGCCTTTAAGTTTCACTACCTCATCTGTAAGTTTTGTTTTCGCACTTTCAAATAGGTTTAGCGATTGGTCGTGCAATAGGTAAACACCTTTGAACTCACTTCCTCCATTAATGGGCCAAGACATTGGGTGCACATGAATATTCAGTTTATTCTCCAATTCATCCAATAAGTCAAAGGGATCTTTGCCGTCGCGGTCCATTTTATTGATAAACACAATTACCGGAGTATTTCGCATTCTGCAGACCTCCATGAGCCGTTCCGTCTGCTCTTCCACCCCTTTTACGCAGTCTATAACCAGAATTACACTGTCGACAGCGGTAAGTGTCCTGTAAGTATCCTCAGCAAAGTCTTTGTGACCGGGTGTATCAAGAATATTCACCAACTTGTCTTTGTATTCAAAAGTCATTACGGAAGTGGCCACAGAGATACCTCTCTGTTTTTCAATTTCCATAAAGTCAGAGGCAGCAGTTTTCTTTATCTTATTGCTTTTAACGGCACCAGCAGTTTGGATTTGACCACCAAAGAGCAGAAATTTTTCAGTTAATGTAGTTTTCCCGGCATCCGGGTGTGAAATAATTGCAAAGGTTTTGCGTTTCTCTATTTCCTTTTCGTAACCCATTCAGGCGGCAAAGATAAGCAGCAGAAGTGAGCCCGCGGTTTTTGTAGTCCAATTTGTTTCACAACAGAGGGCGTGGCATTTGTCGTTCTTATTGTTAGAATTATTCAAATCCCTATGCTTGCGTCATCGTCATTTAAAGATTGCCATGTATGGATTTGGGAAATCAATTTGAATTGAACACAGCGCGACATTATAATTTCACAGCAATGTAACCTCTGCAGCAAGGAAATACGGCTAAAAAGCAGTAATTTCGCGCACTTTTTAACAACTGCATGCAAATTCGCAACATCGCCATCATCGCCCACGTTGACCACGGTAAAACCACCTTGGTAGATAAAATGTTACACCAAGCCAGTCTTTTCCGAGAGAACCAGGAAGTAGGCGAATTGATATTGGATAACAACGACTTAGAGAGAGAAAGAGGGATTACCATTCTGGCCAAAAACGTGAGTGTAAACTGGAAAGGTGTTAAAATCAACATCATTGATACTCCAGGTCACGCCGATTTTGGAGGAGAGGTAGAACGCGTATTGAACATGGCAGATGGTGTATTGCTTCTTGTAGATGCATTTGAAGGTCCAATGCCACAGACTCGTTTTGTATTGCAAAAAGCACTTGGTTTGGGCAAAAAGGTAATGGTTGTTATCAATAAGGTAGATAAGCCAAATTGCGATCCTGACAGAACCCATGATGATATTTTTGACTTGTTCTTTAACCTGGGTGCGAATGAAGAGCAATTAGACTTTACTACGATATATGGCAGTGGCAAACATGGCTGGTTTGGTCCAGAGTGGAGCAAACCTACCACTGACCTCACTTACTTGATGGATACAATCTTAAAAGTTGTTCCACCGCCGGTAGTATCTCAAGGCACCCCTCAATTACAAATTACTTCGTTGGATTATAGCAATTACACAGGCCGTATTGCGGTAGGTAGAGTAACTCGAGGTCACTTGCATGAAAACATGCCTGTATGCCTTGTAAAGCGCGACGGCACTATACAGAAGACCCGTATTAAGGAACTCTATGTATTTGATGGATTGGGTAAAGCAAGAACCGAACACGTAGATGCTGGTGACATATGCGCACTTACAGGATTGGAAAATTTTGAAATTGGCGATACCATTGCTGATTTTGAAAATCCTGAAGGTATGCCTCCTATTTCTATTGATGAGCCTACCATGAGCATGTTGTTTAGCATTAACAACTCACCTTTCTTCGGTAAGGAGGGCAAATTTGTAACCAGCAGGCACTTGAGAGACCGTTTGATGAAAGAAACTGAGAAAAACCTAGCGATGCGTGTGGAAGAAACCGGCAGTGCGGATCAATTCTTAGTATTTGGACGCGGTGTATTGCACTTGGGAGTATTGGTTGAAACCATGCGTCGCGAAGGTTATGAATTGCAGGTGGGACAACCCAGAGTTATTATAAAGGAGATTGACGGCGTTCAATGTGAGCCAATTGAAGTGCTTACTGTGGATGTTCCAGAAAGTGGCAGCGGCAAAGTAATTGAATTGGTAAGCCAACGTAAAGGGGAAATGCTGAGCATGCTTCCAAAGGGAGACATGATACGCATAGAGTTTGAAATTCCTTCACGTGGATTAATGGGCTTGAGAAGCAATATGCTTACAGCAACACAAGGTGAGGCAATCATGGCGCACCGTCTTAAAGGATACGAGCCATTTAAAGGCGCTATGCCTGGTAGAATCAATGGCGTATTGATTAGCAAGGAAAAAGGAACTGCTACGCCATACAGTATGGACAAGTTGAAAGACCGTGGTACCTACTTCATCCATCCAGGTGTTGAGGTTTACACAGGTCAAATTATCGGGGAGCATATTAAGCCTGGAGATTTGGTAGTGAATATTAGCCTTGCGAAACAAATGACCAACTTCCGCGCAGCAGGCAAGGATGACAATGCTGTGTTGGCACCACCACGCGAGTTCACCTTGGAAGAAGCCATGGAGTATATACAAGAGGATGAATATGTGGAAGTAACACCTGAGAGCTTGCGAATCCGTAAGATCTTATTGGATGAGAACGACAGAAAGCGTGCTTCAAACAAATCGCTAAGCGCGTAAGGCTTAAATACAATCCTCATAAAAAAAGACTGCAATGTGCAGTCTTTTTTTATGAGGATCAACAAGGCGTATAAGCTTGGTTATTTGGCTTTTTGGTACATTGAGTTGAAGGAGCATTTGAAAATTCAGAATTACTTTTAACACCCAATAAAAAACCACACTAAAAGTGCTTTTTGGTTTACAAAAAAACGTTTTCGTTTTACTAAATCATCAAAAAAAGCTAATTTAGTATTTTTTTCGGCTTTAAGTTATTGAAATACTATAACTTATAAATTGGTAGCAAATTTTTATTTTCAATTTAGATTTTTTTACCACAAATTCGAGTCACCATTCGCACTCGAAAACATGTAAATTGTAAGTATAGGCTCAACTTATGAAAAGAATCTCTCGCTACCTTCAAACCGAACTGAGTCGAATAGATCCGGGTCTATTTCTAACCACCTTCCCTGACCTTACAATATCTGATATTATAAAAATTGGGAAAGAGGCCGGATTGGCAATGCAAATGCTTGGATCTTCTATTGTGAATGTTGCTGTATACAATAGTGTGCAATGTTTTGGCGAACAGTCGCAAGACCAATTGCGTGGTTTAAGCCCAGCACATCAAAACTTACTATTAGATATTGCCAGTTTAATGATACGAGGATTGAATATGTTGGAAAAGGCCCAATTGGATCTGAGTGAATATTTAAAGGAAATTGATTATGAGCCCAACCATGTGAAGCAGTCCTTGATTATAAACTTTGAAAAAGAGTATTTAAAAGTGAAAAATGAAGGACATCATGAAGGACTGAGCAAAATGGCAGGTTTGTTTAATCTCGCCAATCAATTGGGGGTTCAACCCTACCATCCCATGATTTTGTTTGAGAAACCGAATTACGATGGTGCATCTATTGCAATTCCTGCGGGTCGCATTCCTGATTTAAAAGGTGGACATTATCCAAGCCATTGGGGATTAACAGATTGGCATAAAAACAGTGCTTCTGTGAAAATTAGTACTGGTTTTGCAGCTACCTTGTGCAGTCAAGCCAACTTCCAAGGTGTACAATGTGACCTCATTCGTTCCTGTTCAGACATTTCAAAGGACTTCCCTATGTTGCATAGGAAAATTGAATCTATGGCAGTGACACGATACCGCAACAACATGTTGTCGAAGCCCATGAAGAATTAGCATTCTCCTAGCGCAGCAAACGTCAAAGGCTGTTAACTTTGCTGCATGTCAGAGCATTTTTCTTTAGCTGTTCATGGTGGAGCAGGCACCATCACACGCGGACTCCTTTCAGCGGAAAAAGAACAAGAATACAGACAAGGTTTAGTCAATGCACTCCGAGCTGGACAAGCGATATTGCAGCAAGGTGGAACTTCGGAGAATGCCGTATTGGCTGCAGTAATTGCATTGGAAAACAATAGTCTATTCAACGCAGGAAAAGGTTCTGTTTTTAATTTTGAGGGCCTGCATGAAATGGATGCGTCAATAATGCGAGGACAAGACCTTAAAGCTGGCGCCGTGACCTGCGTGCAGCATATAAAAAATCCAATTCAGGCTGCATATGCGGTTATGCATCAAAGTGAGCATGTATTGTTAAGTGGTGCCGGCGCTGAGGCATTTGCCAAGTCACAACACATTTCATTTGAAGAGCCTGCTTATTTCTTCGATACTTTCAGGTTTGAGCAATGGAAATCCATCGCGGGAACAAGCAGTGTGCAACTCGACCATACTGAAAAGAAATTTGGAACTGTTGGCGCGGTAGCGCGAGACACCCTTGGCAATTTAGCAGCAGCAACAAGCACGGGCGGCATGACCAACAAGCGTTGGGGTCGCATTGGGGATACCCCTTTGATTGGAAGCGGCACGTATGCAAACAACCATACTTGTGCCATCAGTTGCACAGGTCATGGAGAGTATTTTATGCGAGCTGTTGTGGCTTACGATATCAGCTGTTTGATAGAATACAAGGGTTACACGCTTAAACAAGCCTGTGATTATGTAGTAAAAGACAAACTGGTAGCCCTAGGTGGTGAAGGCGGTTTGATTGCAGTAGATAGTGAAGGCAATATAGAACTCCCATTTAACTCCGAGGGCATGTATAGAGGTTGGTGTAATGAAAGCCATCTTGAAACCTCGATATATTTATAAATATCAAATGTAAATTCAATGTTTCCGGGTGTACTGTAATTAAATAGTATAGCCGGATTTCACATTTACTATTAGACACAAGTTGGAATTCTTGCACTGCACAAATACTCATTGATATTCCGCGGTGCAGCGGGATAGCTATTTTTTTATTTCAATTTACAAATAAATGACATTAAGTGGCCAACAATTGGGGTGGTTTTATGTTTTAGTCATATGCGTTACTTTGGAACTTTACTTCTAATCTTGTGCGTTTTTAGCAGCTGTGGTCGAGAGAAAATTACAGACAACATTGATTCTTATCTGCAAGGTAAATGGCAGGCAAACAATGCCCGTTTTCAAGCTTTTGGCGATGGCCGTGGATCGCGGGAAATACATGAATATGACCAGGCGGGCATATCATTTATGTCAGGCAACCAAATCA
>JBEIRK010000131.1:0-6763 GCA_040376005.1 Flavobacteriales bacterium | reverse complement strand
AGCTGTGGTTGCGGTAGACCCTGCCTCCCCTTTCAATTTGGGCTCATTGCTCGGCGACAGATTGCGCATGCCGGGCTTATTTACCTTATCCAATGTGTATATCCGAAGTATGAGCAGTCGCGGAAGCCTAGGTGGCCTTTGCGCATCCGTAATTGAAGTTGTGGACGTATTAAAAAATGCAGGATTCGACCGGGTAGTTGTTGAGACTGTTGGTGTAGGCCAAAGCGAGGTTGAAATTGCAGGAATCGCAGATACTACCGTTGTGCTTACTGTGCCTGAAAGCGGCGATGATGTGCAAACCCTAAAAAGTGGGGTCATGGAAATTGCTGATATTTTTGTGGTCAACAAAAGCGACCGCGCTGGCGCGAACAAATTTGCCCAGTTTCTTCGGGAATTGAGTCATTCCAAGGCCCAAGATATAGATATCCCTGTTATTGAAACCATAGCCACTGAAGAGAAAGGCATTGACACACTCTCTGAAGCCATTGATGCCCATGTTCGTTCAGGAAGTTTATCTGAAAGAAGGTATATGTTGCTGGCTGAAAAAATCGAACAGTTGGTCGCAGCTCGGCGCATGGCTGACTTTAACAAAATGGAAGTTGCACAAGCCCTTAAAACGGAAATGAACAAAGCAGGGTTTAATTTGTATCTTTATATCAAAACGTTTTTAACCAAATGATTGCAATACTCACGGGAAGTTCGCGGACCCATTCTAAGACCTCTGCTGTTTCAAAAGCCATTCGCCGAATTTGTATTTCCAAAGGCATTCCAGCCAATGAAATATTCCTGCCTGACTTTACGCAATATGATATCCCATTTTACAATGGTGGTGATATGCACAAAAATGCATTGACAGAGTTCCAGCAAAGTATTTACAAGGCCATGTCTACCTCAAGGATCATTTTCTTTGTGTCGCCTGAGTACAATTGGTTTCCCAGTGCTGAAATCATCAATTTAATCAACCAATTCGGAGGAAGAAACTTTCAAGAATGCTGGGAGAACAAAATATTTGCAACTTGCGGTGTAAGTTCAGGTCGTGGGGGCAGAATCCCTTCCGTTCAGCTTTCTTATGTCATTAATAAGCTTATCAATGTCATGGACTTGCATAGTGTGGTATCGGCAAAAATGTTTGAAAGTCAATTTACCGGTCATGTTCTCGACCAAGAAGGCAATAGCTTAGGCAATGAGGATTACGACAAAGGACTTGAAAGGTTTGTGGTATACAACTTGGAATTGGACAAGAAAATCGCATTGTAATCGGGGCAGGCAAGCTGCAATACTAGCTTGCAACTTAAAAATATTACTTTGATGCGCTTTACTTCGAAATATTGAAGTTTGCCGTTCCTTGGCTTGTGCGAAGCACATACATGCCAGCCTTCAAAGATTCTACATTTACTTCTAATGCGCTACCCTGAGCTGTTGTATGCAACAGGAGCCTACCCATATTATCATAAACATCTACAGGTCCGTAATAAGCGGTAGCAAATTGAACAGCGAGCTTGTCACTGGCAGGATTTGGGAACACCTTTGAAATGTTGCCTAGAATACGACTTACGCCTGCATTGGGGTCTTGCATGAGTACTGTAACTGTATTGCTCACACCAGACCATTTGCTGTCAAAATCACAAGTAGCTCTGTTGTGCACTTGATCATCATGCTGAAGGGGCGTTTTCAATTCAAGGTAATAACGAATGTAGCCGCTACTTGCGCTTTTATTGCTTTCTCTTGCAGCCAAACGTGCTTCAGGGTACTCAGCTACCAAAATGTCGCCTCCGGCGGTTTTAACAATGCGCCAATCGCCCGCAGGGTACATTTCATACACCATCATATATTTCAATTTTACATTTGGATCTAGTGTGTCTACCAAAACAACACGTTCAACCATGGTATTTGAAATATTGACAAAATCAACCTTATAGTCCAATTTGGTAACTGAAATATTCACCTTTTGGCCATTGGTACCGCTTTTGAACACACTGCCATCCGGGTCGGCCGAAGTCAATTGCAAGGAGACGGTATCATAATTGTCTGCTTTAAAAGCATCATTATTGGTAAATAAGGACCCTGCTTTAATACTGCAACTAAATTTATCTTCTGCCGTAGCATCTGAAGGCAAACTCAAGAACAATTCAATCAGGCGCACCTCTCCAGGTTGCATATTTAATAAGGAATACGTTGCTTCCTGCTTACCAGCTTCGTAATTATCAGGCTCTGGATTTGCAGATTTATAGATCAAGCGAGCTGCATGTGTAAAATGCACTGTTGGACCATTCAGAACCGTATTCCCGGTATTGCGCAAACGCACCACATAGCGCACCTCATCCGAAGGTTGAACATCTGCCGATGAGGTTGTACCCAAGGCGATTTCCAAATCTTGTGTATTGGGAGCCATGTATTGACCCAAAGCCACGGTGCTATACAAGCCCTTGCGGATTTTTACAGCGTAATTGGATGGATTGCTGATTACCCAATGCCTTCCAGCATCACAACCTATGGTATAATTGCCTTCAGGAAGGGCTGCGGCAAATCTGCCATTGGGCTGTGTAGTTGCAAACCATACACTGCCATTTTGATCCTCAAATCGCAACAATTTGCCTGCAATTCCCACTTCCGTGGATCCTTTAATGAAATCTTGATCTTTGTCGAAAAACACAGTACCGGTAACTTCACCCGCATTGGTTTCAATTTTACTAATATGGGTAATACCCGTGTTTTGTTCTTCAAAATTGCCCCAGATAAAGGCTTCTGATCCACGTTGGCCTAGCTTAAAATGACCTGAAATGCGATTGCCAGTAAAATACAGCGAATCATTCTCATAGCGCAGCAAGCTGGTTCCATTCCCATCTCTTACAAAAGTACCACCAATGAGAAGATAGTTTGAAGCGCCGGCAATGGTCCCTGCCTTTGCAGAAGTAAATCCGGAAAAGGCCATAGGAGACGACCATATATTGCTGCTAAATATACGAAGTTCATTATCGCCCAAAGCATTGGTGCCAATAGCAGCCAACTTATTGTTAAAACTAGCCAACTCTGCAACCACACCTGCGAAAGGACTGCCGATGCCACCCCAAGGGGTGGTGCTATCTACATAGTAGGCAACATTGCCTGTGAAGGTGCCCGCAAAATTTTGAAAGTCCCCGCCAATGTAAAGTCTATTCCCCTCCGTAATCAAGGTTTTGATGTCACCATCTGTTCCTTGCTTATTGGCTGTTTTACCAAGGTAAATCCATTTTGAGCCATCGTATGCAGCGATATTGTCGACCAAATTCCCAGAAATGGTGTTTTGAAATCTACCTGCAACAATGAGTTTGTCATCAAAAACGGTCATGGCATTAATGCCATAGTTTACCGTTTCGATGGTGTTGTCCATGGCCTGCCAACTACTGCCATTCCACTTGTAAAGGTGGCTCACGTTGGCCATCACATCTGTTGGGGACTCAATATACGCACCAACATACATGGTATCTTTATACAGCACTACAGCGCTGAAATAGTAATTTGAACCTGCAGTTTGCTTTACCGGTGTAGGCATAATCAAGCCTGGATAGTAGCTCCAATAAGCGCCATTCCAGCGGCCCACAGTATAGTCGGTAGTGTCTAGGGTTTGTGCATTGCTGAACAAAGCAAGATATTCATTTCCCGCGGCGTACGATGCTACAACCTTTGCACCTGAACCTTGAGGTCCGGGTAAGGGCAAACCATTCCCCAAAGGTTGTAGCACCTGTGCCATCAACGGAATGCAAAGAAGCGAAAAACCTGTAACCAGCAGTTTTTTCATACTTTGCAAGTTAAACCATATGAATCCTTTACTTGTCATGAATTAGTCAAGCCTCCATATTAACTGGGTAGTGATACCCCCTGTGAAAGCCCGAGGGCGCACGCTAGCTCCTGAAACATACATCTGCGTAGCTGTATAATTTGCAGTAGCTCCTACGCCCCATTGTATACGCATGCCGAGATCTCTATAAATGCCGGCTGTTGTATTCATAAGAATATAGTTGCTGCGTGTCCAGTTTTTCTGAACACCAGAAACCTCTAAAAATTGGTAATCTAAGGTCACATTGGATGCACTTTGACTCAAGAATCCAAGGTTTGCAGATACAGAAGGAATGAAAGTAAAGTGCTTGCTTACCGGGATTTGAGCCATCCAGCCCAAAGGCAATTCAACCGCAGTTACCACATTCGTTCCTTTATAGTTCACTTCAATTCCGCTGCTCAAATAATCTTTAATCGGATATCTTCCAAAACGATCCAATGGTGGATTATTCACTGCGTTTAAGGCAGGAGCTTCATCTGTGAAATTAAAGTTCAAACTGTTGCGACGTTGGTAGTAATTCACACCTGAATAAATGAAATGCACACCCGCCACTCTATACCCCAAGCTGCCGGAGAAGTTCAAGGAGGCTAGTAAGCCTTCACCTTCACTCATGCGTTTGGTAAAGTTCTTATGAACGTAACTGTTGAATTCAGGATTCACAGTATACCCTGTAGAGGACACCAATTGACCTACACCAAAACCAACATACCATTTGTGGCGGTATGGAGAAAGTGGCAGTATTTGGAATGCTACTTTCTTTTTGGCATCCAGACCAGCTTCAGGCATTGCATCCACCTCGGTAGATCCAAATCCAAGAGCATGTAACAATTCAAATTGCTTGAGGGTTTCTGTGACAACGGCTGCAGCTTGTTGATCTGAGCCTACACCCCCTTGATCCGCGGTAGCATCCGTCGTCTCTGATCTATCTGCAGCATTCGAATTCCCTTGCTGCATTCTAGGCGCAACGTACGCACTATTTTTCTCTGTA
The DNA here is from genome assembly GCA_040376005.1 of Flavobacteriales bacterium. Lineage (GTDB taxonomy): Bacteria > Bacteroidota > Bacteroidia > NS11-12g > UBA955 > JAGXTF01. Next base: position 1,958 of record JBEIRK010000131.1, on the reverse strand, counting down.
GAACCCATTACCTCTTCTGAAACCTGATTCTGAGCATTCCCATCAGCGGTATTTTTTTCATTTAAGCTTGTTTGGGGTTGGTTTTGAGAGGTTACTGCTGGCTGTGTCGCTATTGGAGCAACATCAGAAGAAATAAAACTGCGTGACCCAACATATCCAAGAGTGGCGATAATTGCAACGATGGCTATTTTATGCCAAGTGTACCAAACGAACCTTTTCTTATTCGTGTCAAGAGCAGATTCAATGCGATCCCATGCAAACGCAGGAACCTCAGGCTCAAAGCCGAGGTAGCTTGCTTCTAGCAGTTGGTCGATATGCATTTTATTCTGATCCAAACTCAATTTTTTTCTAGGAGGTCTTTCAACATTTGTCGTGCTCTGCTCAATTGACTCTTAGAGGTACCTTCAGTAATTCCAAGTTGCGCGGCGATATCACGGTGACCCATTTTATCAATCGCGTACATATTGAGGACAAGGCGGTATTTTTCAGGAAGCAAAGACATGCATTTCATTACATGTTTTACATCGTGCACTGGTAACTCCATGTTGTCGTCTGAATCATCTGCCACATCGGCATCATCCATATCGACAAACTTGGGGCCTACAGATTTCTTTCTAAACTTGGTTATGGCTAGGTTTATAAAAACCCTTGACATCCAAGAGGAAAGATTGCTATCGCCTTTAAAGCTTTTAATGTTGTCAAAGACCTTAATGAAGCCATCTTGCAGGAGATCATTTGCATCATCGGGATTGTTGGAGTAACGCAGGCAAAAGCCATACATTTTACGGGAGTACTTCAGGAACAGTTCCTGTTGTGCTTTCCGGTCACCATTTTGACATCCCTGTATGATTTCGTCATCTTCAAGCAAATCACTTCATTAATTAAGACGCAGAAAAATTGAATGGTTGCAAACCATTTGAAAAATAGTTCCGAAAAAATCGGAAAAAGTGCAATTAGGCGGCTGCGCCTATAGCCTTGAGGTGTCTGATATGGGAACGCAAACCAGCCAAAAAGGTAGGTTGCTCATTATAGACAATATTGTAATCGGCACATACCTGCTTCACGATCTTCGATACATCAGGGTAGTGTATGTGACTCATTCTTGGGAACAAGTGATGTTCTACCTGGAAGTTCAAGCCACCAGTAAACCAACCCAATACTTTACTTTTCGTAGCAAAGTTCGCGGTAGTCTGCAATTGGTGAACGAACCAAGCATTCTCAATTTTCAATGTAGCAGGATCAGGCTCTGGGAACTCCAAGTTCTCAGTAGTATGAGCCAATTGGAACACCACACCCAGGGTAATTCCTGTAGTTGCTAGTGTCAAACCATAACCAAGGATAAACTCACCTACTGTGAAGTTGCCGGTTCTAACACCTACATAGGGTGGCAATATCCAGTACAACGCGAAATAGAGAATCTTCCCGCCCCAAAAAATCGCATGCTCTTTGAAATTCATTTCTGGAATTTCGGTAGTAGCCACGCGCATTTCTTTATATTTCTTGCCATCACGCACAAATACCCACCAGAAATAAGTAAGGCTGTACAGCAAAGGCCAGTAATAATGCTGATACTTATGGTATGGCTTCTTAGTTTGTTGTGTATTCATGCGCATGAACGGACGGATATCAATATCCTCGTCATGACCTTCAATGTTGGTGTAAGAGTGGTGAGCCACATTGTGCTTCACTTTCCAGAAGTATGAGCATCCACCCATCAGATCTAGGGAATAACCCATTAAGTCATTCACCCACTGTTTGCGCGAATAGCTGCCATGGCAACCATCATGCATTACGTTAAACCCAATGGCTGCAAAATTGATGCCTGCTAACACGCAAAGTGGCAGTGCAATCCATGCTGCTGGAGTATTGAAAACCAAAATAACATACAATGCTATCATGCTTGACAATAATATAATAGTCTTACTGTACAGCTTCCAATTGCCCTGTTGGCTAATTCT
>JBEIRK010000219.1:0-2403 GCA_040376005.1 Flavobacteriales bacterium | reverse complement strand
GAAAAGCAGCCTGATTTAAGGTGTCATTTCTTTCGCTTTGCGAATAAAATATTGCTCGTAAAAGCGATATACAAGGTACGATATTCCTAAAGTTAAGGGGAATGCCAGCACAAAACGCAGGTATTCCGGAAACCAAAACCACTCGCGCTGCATGCGTCCTAATGAAGTATATACAATCGGGTGTAACAAATATACCGCGTAGCTCACTTCGCCCAGAAATGTTAAAACCCTATGGGTATACCTATCCAATGCCACAGGCCACTTGTACACTCCGATACACAGAACAATAACAGCCGCTGCAAAAGCCAAACGATTGGCACCACTTACCAAAACGATATAATCTCCATAGGCGGGTATAAAGATCAGTAAGAGCAGTCCAGAAAGCACCAACAGCAATGCCTGTTGCACCGTGAGTACTTTGTTTTCAAACAAGAAACCGATCCAAATACCTGCCAGGAAGTAACATAACTGATTGAGAGGATTGGTATACTGAAACCATTGTTTGGCCACAGGAATGGCAGGCTGCATTACTAAAAACGTAAAGTAGAGAAACAGGCCAAAAACCGCCAGCGAAAGCGCGTAAAATGCCCACTTTCGAAGATGCAACAAACCTATAAATATAGGAAAAAAAACGTAAAAAACCAACTCATTTCCGATAGACCAGGCTCCAGTTGCGATGTATGAATCCCATGAAAAAAAGCCAAACAATCCGGTAAAATTCAGCAACAATTTGGACAGCTCCACAGACTTCTCACCTACCCAAATACTGAGCAGATTTACCAACCACAGCAAAGGCAAAATCCGAAAAACCCGACGCAGCGCAAAGTGGCGCACTTCCTTGGCTGTAGGCTGCATGCGCTTGTTGTAGACCAAATATAGCGTGAGTCCCGAAAGCACATAAAACAGTACCACGCCATACACACCTACCCTTCCTAGAAAATCGGAGGCATGGAAGGCACCAAAATACCATAGACCAAAATGATAGCACATGATGCCCGTAGCGGCCAACCCGCGCAAGTAATCCAAATTTGGCAAGCGATTCATAGCACCCTAAAAAGGGCTGCAATCTTACAACACGAAAGCGCCCTGACAAAATGCAACAAAGCAGCACAGCACATCCCTTTGCGGCGCAATTTGCTCAAGCCCAATGAATTCAGGAGATTCCACGGATATTTGCCACCAAAAAGCCCTGCCGACATGACATAAAACTGACATAGGAAATCGAATATTAATTGCAATCCTGCGTTGTATCTTCGCAGCCAACGCATGTACGATTTCATCAGTGGAAACATCGCCCATATCAGTCCTACGCAAGTAGTGCTTGAAAACCAGGGTATTGGCTACCTCATGCACATCAGCATTTACACCTACGAAAAAATAAAAGGGCTCAAACAAGCGCAGCTCTTTACCGAACAGGTGTTTAAAATTGAAAACCAAAGTCCTTCTGCCCTATTGCTGTTTGGATTTTCAGACCCAGCAGAACGCGAGATGTTTCAGTGGCTTACTTCCGTATCGGGCGTGGGGAACAACACAGCCATACTTATGCTCAGCAGCCTAGAACCTGAGGCCTTGACTTCAGCCATTTTAAATGGCAATGTGGGTCTACTCAAAAGCATAAAAGGGATTGGTGAAAAAACGGCACAGCGCATTGTGCTTGAGTTGCGCGACAAATTGGGAGGAAAATCAAGACGTGGAACCAATTTACCCGCAGGTGTAACCGACAACAATGCAGAAGCAATTGCGGCATTAACTACCCTTGGTTACAACAGAGCCGCAGCTGAAAAAGCCATGTTAAAAGTTACCGAAAATGGAAAATTACAGTTGAGTGTGGAACAACTTATTAAAAATTCCTTAAAAATCCTTTAATTGCAATTTTATAGACAAATCGCCTATTAGATCCAAGCCTTACGCACAAAAGCATTTCTTAAATTATGATCTTTTTTAACTGCAAAATGTCAGAGAAAATACCGCATTGCATCGCAAAGGTTGGTATTTTATTATTTTTTGCGGCAATAAGCACAGCAGGTAAGGCGCAAGGCACAAGCGATACTGGCAAACTCAAATACAACATTACCCCATCCAAAGCATGGGAAAACAAAAAGCCAGAAAGCAATATAGACTTATCCAATCCCTTGGGTACCGAGTGGCGCTACAACCCCAGAACCAACAGATACGAAGAGTTTAGAACCTTTGGTGGCGTTTCCTACCCAACTGGCAATAGCTTGTCTATGCTGGATTATTTCAAGAAAACAGACAAGGAAAAACAAGGCGAATACCTGCGCGAAAAGACCCAAAACACCAGTTATTCAGGCTCTGGAAAAGGCAAAGGCAGTATTACGGATTATGTGAAAGGCGAGTTGCAAAACCCTACCATCTCCAAAATCTTTGGTGAAGGCGGTGTAG
>JBEIRK010000040.1:0-18737 GCA_040376005.1 Flavobacteriales bacterium | reverse complement strand
CCTTATGGTAGACTGCAAGGGGTGCTTATGGATCCCAAGTCTATTGTTGTGGCCTATGATTTTAACCGAGGAGAACCTAGGGGAAAAATACAAAAAACAGCTTCTGAAACTCCGCAAGGCGACTGCGTAGATTGTGGACTTTGTATAGATGTGTGTCCAACAGGTATTGATATCCGAAACGGTACCCAACTCGAATGTGTGCATTGCACAGCCTGTATAGACGCTTGTGACTCTGTAATGGATAAAATCCACAAGCCAAGAGGACTTATTCGCTATGCCAGTGAAGACGAATTAAAAGGGGGTAAGAAGTTTAAATTGTCTGCAAGGGTAGTAGGTTACGCGGCCCTGTGGGCGATTTTATTTACCGTATTTGTTACCACAGTTTCTCTGCGGAAAGAGTTACAAGCATCCTTATTTCGCGGTAAGGGGAGCACTTATACTCAAAAAAGCTCTGGGGAAGTAACCAATATTTTTGAAATGCGTGTGGTGAATAAAACCTTTCATGCCATGAAAATTGCTGTTGCACCGCACAACAAGGACCAACACATTAAAATGTTGACCGACAACATGGAAGTAAAGCCAGGCGAGCAGAAAACCATATTGATGCTGGTGACCATGCAGCAGCAAGACATTCATAGAAACTCAACTCCGTTTGAATTGGATGTAACCGGAAATGGCAAAACAGTGAATCGGATAAAAGGTACTTTTTTAGGCCCCGTTTACGAGTAAATTTGCATTTATAACGATGAATTGGAAACACGGAATTATTGCTGCCCTCAGTGCTTTTGCGCTACTTATGATGTTCTTCTTTTTGAAAATGTTGACGCATGATAGTAGTTATGTTCCTGAGAATTATTACCAAAAAGGCTTGGACCATGAGAAAACCATGAATCAAGAAATCGGCGCTAAGAATTTTGCACCTCGCATTGAAACCAAGGGAAAAAAAGTTATTGTGTTTTTGGACAGTTTAGAAGCGGATAGTGGAAGCTTAACCATGATATGGCCACCAGAGGCCAAACTAAATTACAGTGTAAAGTTAAGGCCGCCCTTTAAGGATGGATACTCGGCTGAGATGCGCGGTCCTTCTGGTTTTTGGAATGCGCAATTTGTATTTTATTTTAAAGGGAATAAATATCTTTTTCTCAAAAAGATATGGGTGGAATAAGCCTTTATATTTCAGCATTAATTATGGGTTTGGCGGGCAGCTTGCACTGTTTGGGCATGTGCGGACCCATATATATGGCGACTTCCGGATTTTATGAAAAACCGTCGGACTATCTGAAGCCATTGCTACTGCACCACCTTGGAAAAACAATGAGCTATGCAGCTTTAGGTGTTGTAATGGGTTTGCTCGGCAAAGGCGCTTCGCTGCTCATGTATCAAAACAACATCATGATACTTTGCGGTGCCGTATTGTTATTCATAGCTGTATTCGGCGTAATTAAACTTCCTATTTTGAAAGGGGTGAATACAAGAATCACCGCATTGATGGGCAAATATTTGAAGAAAAGCAGCAACACTGCGGTATTATTGGGCTTGGTAAACGGATTTATTCCCTGCGCCTTGGTTTATGCTGCTGCTGTTGGTGCCGCTGCGACTCAAAGCCTGGTTGGAGGCATGACCTTCATGGTTGTTTTTGGTTTGGGGACGCTGCCCGCCTTGACCTTGATTGCTTTTGCCAAGTGGTTTATTCCCATGCGTCGGATTAAGAATTTGGCCGTTTGGAAACAGGTTCCAATGTTTATTTTAGGGTTTTGGATGTTGTTTAAAGGCCTAGGACTCGGCATTCCGTATGTGAGTCCAGATTTAAACAGCCATAGTCCCGAGAAAAATTGTTGCAGGCCGCACCATTCGCAGCACTCTAAATCTGCAACTCAGTAATTGAATATTTTATTCGTGAGATTCATGCTTTTCGTCTTCACCTGCTTTGTCGCTGGAGTGGTCGCGACTTGAATTGAAAAAGCGGATGAGCACCGCTTGTTGTTCGGCTGTAAGTCGGGCATCCTTGTGGGTCCAGGTGTATGAGTTCATAGGCATCTCACCTTCTTCAATCATTTCCACGCACTCTTTGAGTTTGTGGTCTTTTTTTCTGGCATCCATACTATTCCATTCTGAGAAGTTAAGTTCTTCGCGGCCTTCGCGCACATGGTTTTGGAGCCACCAGCTTACAGGGGCAATATTGCTATACCATGGATAGCGTGTGTTGTTGCTATGACAGTCATAACAAGCCACAGAAAGTAGGTTTTTTACCTCGGGCGTCATGTTTGCTTCACTGAGCACTTCTGAAGGATTGGTTGCAGGATTTTTAGTGTCGATACGCACCACTTGCATTACTACAAATACGATGAGAAGTGCGATGAGGATGTTCTTAAGTTTGAAATATTTTTTCATGGGGTATTATTCTTGAATATCAGTCCAATAGCGGTTGAAAGATACGTTATTTTTTGCATATAATACACTGGATGGCTCTATTTTGTGTGCCAATTGTATGGCCAAAAATGGGAAGTTAATTCCCGCTAAAAGCGCAGTGCTTACTGCACCTTGTAATCGTGGATTAATTTCCAGTATTGTGGCTGTACCATCGTGGTTTTCTTTGAATTGGAAACCAATGGGGCCGTGGAGTTTAAGTGATTTGCATAAAGTCTCGATTTGGTATTCCATAGGTTCATGGCGTAAAAACGTGCCACGTACACTGATACCAGATACTGTTTTGTCGCGACTGCGGATGGCGATGGCCAAACATGCACCATGATTGCAAAGGACATCTGCTGAATATTCCGTGCCTGGCAAGTAAGAACTCACGATCATGTCTTGCGGAAAAACATCTGGCATTTCTGCATGGGCCGCACCAAGCGTGGTAAAGACACTGCCTGCTTTGTTGTTAAAATAGTCTTCTTGAAGCTGAGCCGCATCCATGAAAATGCGGAGACCGCGACTGCCATTTCCTTCAGTGGGTTTCATTACGGCATAACCCGTGTTTAGAACCTGCTCAATAGCAGCCAGAGCAGAGGTTTTGTTGTTTACAACCTCATAATTTACACAGGGCAAATTCAATTCTGAAGCCAGCGCATAAACATGCGCTTTATTGTTGGCTGTATGTATGGCTTCAGCTGCGGATATGGCAATATGCAGCCCTTCTTGTTGCAGGCGATCTTGGTGTTGCGCTAAAACGGGCAATTCTGCCGTTGTAATGGGTAGAATGGTGTTGCAATCAAAACGCTGTGCAGTGTTTATCACCTCTTGAATGTAACACTCACTTTGGGAAGGTGGCATAAGCGCAAAGCCCTGTGCGAGGTTTTTACCATAAGCCCGAGGGTTCATATCTCCGCAGTAAACCGAAACATCGGGTTGTTGGGAAAGGCAATGAAAAATTCCGCCAAATCCCGGGCTACCTGCACCGGAGGGTATGAGCACTTTATAGTTCAATGGAAATAATTACAGCAAATGTCGAAAAAAGGAAGGGGAAACAAAACATAAACATGCGGAAACACCTAGAATATTCGTTATTTGCAGTTAAATGGGATTGCGGCAAGAAAAATTTGCAAAACAGATACAGCGTGACTTGGGAGAAATGTTTCAGCAACGCAGGCATGATTGGCTCTCTGGAGAGTTTGTTACGATTTCGGGTGTGCGGGTTTCGCCTGACTTGGGATATGTGAAGGTGTATTTAAGCATGTTCACGGCTAAGGCAAGAAGGCAGGTAATGGAAGACCTAGAACTGAACGCAAGAGAAATTCGAATGGAGCTGGCGCGGCGCATTAAAAACCAAGTTCGCAAGATTCCAGAAATCACCTTTTTTGAGGATGATACGCTGGATTATGTAACGAAAATGGAAAAGATATTTGACGACTTAAAAAAGTCTGAAGACAAGTCTGACGGAACAGAGTGAATCTGCCATTTTTTATAGCGAGGCGCTATTTCTTTTCGCGGAAGAATCCTTCAGCGATTAACATCATTACAGGTATTAGTTTATTGGGCTATGCCGTAGGTGCATTTGCCTTGGTTTCGCTATTAAGTGCATTAAATGGCTTTGAAAATGTAATTTTCAAGGTTTACAACAACTATTACCCTGATTTAAAGATTACCCCAGCAAAAGGCAAGGTCTTTTTAAACGATAGTGCAGGCTATGTGGCAGTGAAGTCTGCAACTGGCGTGTATGCTGTTGCTGCTGTGCTGGAAGAAAATGCGGTTATCCAAAATGGCGAGAATCAGGTAGTAGGCCTAATTAAGGGCGTAGATCCCCAATACGCTAGGGTGGTGAATACCGATTCGCTGCTGGTAGCGGGAGATAAAAAGATATATGATGGGGAGCAAATGCGAAGTTGGATGGCAGAGGGGTTGTATTATAAACTCAACCTGGGAACAGATGCAAGGCTGGTAACGATTATGGCCCCAGACAGAGAAAGCAGTGGTGTGTCACAAACAGATATGATGGAAGATGAAATTCGGGTAACTGCAGTGATACGTCCGGGAGATGAGATGGATCAAAAACTCTTGGTTACCCAGCTTGAATTTGCACAATCGCTATTTATTCGGGACAGCATGGTTTCGGCTTATGAAATTAAGGTAAAACCGGGAGCAGAACTTTCAGAAGTATCTCAATCTCTGCGCAAGAGTTTGGGTTCTGGTTTTTTGGTACGTGACAGAAAAGAACAGAACCAGGCCATTTATAAAATGTTCAATACAGAGAAATGGGTTTCATTCGCTTTAATGGCTTTTGTTCTGCTCATTATTTCCTTCAATTTGGTTGGCTCTTTGAGCATGCTGGTGTTGGAAAAGAAGCGGGATATAGGCATTTTACAAGCGGTGGGAATGACCCGCAGTTCCTTGCGCAGGTTGTTTTTCAATGAAGGTGTTTTGGTGGCTGTTGGTGGCACCCTGTTGGGCATACTGTTGGGTGTGGCTTTGGTATTGGCACAGCAAAAATTCGGATTTGTTAAGACCAATTCCACCTTTGTTAGTGCGTATCCGGTGGCTTTAAAACTGTCTGATATATTGCTCATTACTGCTTTGGGAGCAGGTTTGGGTATATCTGCATCCATATATCCGGCATGGAATTCATCTCCAAAAGACTAATTTTGCAAGCACTATGAGGTATTTTTTGGTAATTTTATTGCTCAGTTTGGGCGTGGAAGTATCGGCTCAAACATTTGCCGAGCAGCAATTGGCCTTTGAAAGGGTGCGAGTGGCAAAGAGCAGGTCAGATGCGGCAGTGAAGAAGCTATTTAAAGACAGTGGACTGGCCGAACCAAGGTACATATATTGGAGATCATTTAAACTGGAAGACGAGCTAGAATTGTGGGGTTCTGACAGTTCTAATGGCACATACCGCCTTATCAAAACCTATAAAATTTGCAAAGGCAGTGGTGATTTAGGACCAAAGCGCAAGTTCGGTGATATGCAGGTGCCCGAGGGCTTGTATTTCATTGAAAGATTTAATCCCAATTCCAATTATCATTTAAGCATGAAAATCGCCTATCCGAATGAGAGTGATTTGATACTTGCAGACAAAGAAAACCCGGGAAATGAGATATATGTGCATGGGGGTTGTGCAAGTGTGGGATGTTTGCCCATGACGGATAGCACGATAGATGAAATTTATTGGATTAATGTATTGGCGCAGAGCTACCAAGGTAAAAATGCCAAAATTCCGATTGATATTTTTCCTTGCCGTTTTAATAAAACGAATTGGAATTATTTAAAAATGAATTACAGCCACAAGCCAGCCTTAATTAAGTTTTGGCAAAATATAGAAGAGGCGTATAATTTTTTTGAAGAGAAGCGCATAGCTCCTGGTTATTGGGTAGATCAGAAAGGCAGATACAATATTGTGTTGCCGCAGAACTACCATCTCAACGATCCGAACCATTAATGAAATACCTGATTGTGGGATTGGGAAATCCTGGTGCGGAGTACGAGCATACCCGCCACAATGTGGGTTTTCAAGTATTGGACTCCTTGCTTAATGAATTGGGTGGAACATGGTCTAGCGACAAACATGTTCAAATTGCCCGAAGCAGTTGGAAAGGGAGAAACCTTATTTTATTAAAACCACAGACCTATATGAACTTGAGTGGTAAAGCGGTTTCGTATTGGATGCAGCAAGAAAAAATCAAGCCTGAACAGTTGTTGATTATTACGGATGACATTGCCTTGCCCCCAGGAAAATTGCGTTTAAAATTAAAGGGGAGTGATGGCGGCCATAATGGCTTAAAAAGCATTAATGCATCTTTAAACATGCCTAATTATCCAAGGCTCAGATTTGGAGTAGGCAATAATTTTTTTCCTGGAAAACAAGTAGAATATGTTTTGGGTGTATATGATAGCGAGGAAAAGCCTATTATTGAGGAAGGAATTCAAAAAGCTTCTGAGGCGGTAAAGATGTTTGTAACGCAGCCTTCAGGGCTTGTGATGACCCAAATAAACGCAAAATAGGAATGCCTGTTGTAGAAACATTACTCACCCCGGCGCTGTTTGACCTATACAGCCAACAGTTAGAAGAGAAGAATATTGTAATCATCGATATTTTGCGTGCCACCACCACCATTTGTGTGGCTTTTGAAAATGGGGTAAACAGCATGGTGCCTGTTGGAAGTCCGGAGGAGGCTCAGGTACTTCAATCGCAGGGAATGATTGCTGCTGCTGAACGAAATGGTGAAACGGTAGCAGGATTTGAATTGGGGAATTCTCCCCAAGAGTACAGAGCAGATGTGGTAGGCGGCAGGAATATTGCATTTACTACTACAAACGGCACACGTGCTATGCGCCTCTGCAGCCATGCGGCAAATGTGTACATTGGATCATTTCTAAACATTGATGCCTTGGCAAAGAGGCTGATTGAAGAAGGTCGTGATACAATACTTTTTTGTGCAGGGTGGAAGGACAAAGTGAACCTAGAGGACACCTTGTTTGCTGGTGCTTTGGCGGATAGAATAAAGCATGTTTTTGATGCGGGTGGAGATGCTGTAATGTTGGCACGCGACCTATATGAGTATGCTTCACAAGACATGATAGGGTATTTGCAAAAGGCGTCGCATGTGCAGCGGTTTAAAACACTTCACGTGGAAAGCGATTTGGATGTATGCATGCAATTGAACATTTCAACAAAAATCCCTGTATTTGAGAACGGCGTAATTAATTTACCTCTGAATGAAAGCGCACATCACTGAGCCATTTTACACCTTTTTTAAGAAGCTGGCTGCAAACAACCATAAAGACTGGTTTGATGAGAATAGGGAGCTGTATGAACAACAAGTGAAAAAGCCTTTTGAATTGCTTTGTAGCGCGTTATTGGAGGAAATGGCTAAAACCGATGTCGCGTATAGCAGACTATTGCCTAAGGATGTTATTTTCAGAATCAACAAGGACGTGCGATTTTCAAAAGACAAATCACCGTACAAGTTAAATCGCAGTGCGCTTATCTCCCCAGGCGGCAGGAAGGACATGAGTTCAGGGGGATTTTACTTTGAGCTGGGTCCAGAAGCCAATATTTTTTATGCAGGAATATACATGCCAGATAAAGAGCAGTTGCTCAAAATCAGGCACTATATTGCGGGCAATGTAAAGGCATTTGAGAGGATAATTGCAGCGCCAGCATTCACGGATACATTTGGCGAAATACATGGGAGCAAGAACAAGCGTTTGGATGCTGTCTTCAAGGAGGCTTCAGTGAAACAGCCCTTGCTATTCAACACACAGTTTTATATTAAACATGAGCTAGATGATGCGATTTGCATGTCAGACACCTTGGTGGCAGAGCTCACGAAACTCTATGCGGTGGCGCTTCCACTAAATACATTTTTAAATCGCGCCTTGGCTGTTTAGTATGGCTATTTTAACACAGAGGAACGACTTGCGTTACAAATTCACAAATAAGTACGAACTTTGCCTCCAATGAGCAACCCAGCAGGTAAAAGACCCATACGTGTAGTTGTGGCCAAAGTAGGATTGGACGGACATGACCGCGGTGCAAAGGTAATTGCTGCAGCCTTGCGCGATGCAGGCATGGAAGTGATTTATACTGGACTTAGACAAACACCCGAGATGGTGGTACAAACTGCGTTGCAGGAAGATGCTGATGCCATTGGTGTGAGCATATTGTCGGGCGCACACAACACTGTTTTTCCAAGAATATTGTCACTTATGCAAGAAGCAGGTATGAATGATGTGCTGCTCACAGGTGGCGGCATTATTCCCGATGAAGATGCAGAGGTATTAAATCAGCAAGGGGTAGCGCGATTATTTCCACCAGGCACAGCTACAAGCGATATTGCTTCCTACATTACAGATTGGGTTCATAAGAATAGAGATTTTTAAAAAAGACACATGAGTCATACATCCAAATACGAGAATATTGTTACCGAGAACCGCGATGGCATCTATGTCATTACGATCAATCGGGAGAGTAAACTTAATGCACTTACACTAGGCACATTAAGCGAGATAAGAGCAGCAGTTGAACATGCGCACAACATGCAAGGATTGAAGGGGATTGTGATCACAGGTTCGGGCCAAAAGGCATTTGCCGCGGGTGCCGATATCAGTGAATTTGCGCACTTTAGTGTGGACCATGCAACCAGAATGAGTGCGGATGGACACGAAGTGATGAACACCATTGAAAATGGAGCACTTCCTGTTGTCGCAGCTGTGAATGGATTTGCATTGGGTGGTGGCTGCGAATTGGCCATGGCCTGTCATATACGCGTGGCATCCGACAATGCGAAATTTGGGCAACCTGAGGTAAACTTGGGTGTGCCTCCAGGCTATGGAGGAACCCAGCGTTTGGTGCAGTTGGTAGGAAAAGGGGTGGCACTAGAAATGCTTCTTACAGGCGACGCTATTGATGCACAGCGTGCATTGCAATTGGGCCTTGTGAACCATGTAGTTCCTCAAGAGGAGTTGTGGAACAAGTGCAAAGAATTGATTGATAAAATTGCGACCAAGAGTCCTGTAGCGGTGAGTAAGGTTATCAACTGCGTGAATGATTTTTATCGTCCAAATGTAAATGGAATGCAGCGTGAAATTTACGAATTCGGTGATGCATTTGGCACCCCAGACTTCAAAGAAGGCACGGACGCATTTTTGAACAAGCGCAAGCCAGATTTTAAAAGATCTTAAGGCTCTAGAGGCTTTCTAAAAACTGGGACTTCTCCAGATTGAATGCGCTTCATAATCGCAAGATGAAGCTTAGACACTTGTTTAATTAAGCTCTCAACCCCATCATTTACAATGGTATAGTCGCACAATGACAGGAGTCGGTCTTGTGGCATTTGGTTGTTGATTCTTGCCATTACTTCCTCTTTACTTACCCCATCTCTTTGCATAACACGTTGCACACGCAGCTCTAAGGGAGCAATAACTCCGGCGATGGCATGTAAATGGGTGTAGCTGCTACTTTCAAACATAATGGCAGCCTCTTTGACCGTATAGGGAAAATGGGAGTGCAAATCGCACCATTGCTCATAATGTGCAAACACCCTAGGGTGGACCAGAGAATTGAGCAGTTTTAATGCTTCTGGGTTGGAGAACACGCGGGCAGCGAGTGCCTTGCGGTTGAGCTCATTACCCTCATACATGTTTTCCCCAAAATGGTGTACAATTTGAGTCCGCAAGTCTTGGGTATAGTATAGTTCTCTAGATTCTATATCTGCGTGGTATACAGGAATTCCAAGGGTTTCAAAAACCCCGCAAACGGTGCTTTTTCCGCTGCCTATACCACCGGTAACGCCCAAGCGCCACATAAGAAAAGGGAGCTTATTTAGAAGCCTCTTCAGCCTTTGGCTTATAGGCTGCCATAGTCATTTCCATAGAGATGGCAGTCTTCTCGATTTTCGCTTTGCCTTCTTCCATTTCAACAACCAAATAGGTATCGCCTATAGAGTTTATCTTGCCGTGAATACCGCCAGTAGTAACGATATAATCTCCTTTTTTAATCTCTGCCAAGTAGGCTTTTGCCTTCTTCTGTTTGCGCATTTGCGGCCAGATGATAAAGAAGAAGAAAACCACGAAAATGAGGAGTAGGGGTAGAAAGTCAAATCCTTTACCAGGAGCTGCTGTTTCTAGGAGTGTATTGTAATGCTGCATATGTTTTTATTTGGTATATACCATAGAGATTAGGGAAAGCTCAACTGAAGGAACGGTAGAGGTAGCGAACTCAACGGTTACGCCTTTTTCATTTTTAATGCCCTCTTTACCGCCTTTACCACCAGAATCGAATGTAGCAAGGATGAATCCTTCACCACCTGGAGGAATTACGTCGCGGGTCCATTCGTTAGAAGTGCATCCACAGTGCGCTTGTACTTTAGCGATGACGAGGTCACCTTTCCCAGTATTTTTAAAGCTATATCTATGTTGAACTTTTTCGCCGTCGATCACCTTCCCAAAATCGTGAGAGGTAGATTCGAAAGAGGGTGTTCCCAAGGGACCATTTGCGGGTGCTGGGTTCTCTGGAGTACTTTCATTGTTATCGATATCTGCAGTATCCATTTTCTTGTTGCTTTGTGAGCAAGCTGCAAATGCCAAAATCGGCAGAATCAGAAAAAGTGTTTTCAGTTTCATGTTACAAAAATAGGAAACAGACTTAACGTTCGCGCAGCCCGCGACCTGTTTTTTGAATATGGCCTTGTTCTTCTAGTTTTTTCCTCAATTTGTCGAGCACTCCATTTAAGAATCTAGAGCTACCTGGGGTGGAATAGTCCTTGATAATATCCAAATACTCATTGATGGTTACTTTCACGGGGATTTCTGGGAAGGAAGTGTATTCTGCCACGGCCATTTTAATGGCAAATAGGTCGAGAATAGCGATACGTGAGGGGTCCCAGTTGTCGGTTACATCTTCTACAAGTTTCTCAAAATCCGCACCTTTTTCTGCAACCATTTCAAACAATTTTTGGCCAAAGACCACATCTTCATGCACAAGGGTGAGTTTCTGCGCAAGCTTAACTTGTGCATCTTTGGTGGCTGAATTAACGGTTTTTTGGATTTCCTTCAGAATAAGCACTTCATCTTCATTCCAATAGGAATATGCCTCCTCTATGATGCCATAAAACAATTCACAGGCGTTGATGAGGTAATGGTAGAGTTCTTCTAGAAAGAGTTTGTCTTGCTCAACATCTGGGTGATCAAACACCAAATAGTCGCGCACAAAATCTTGATCGCGCAATTCTGCGAAAAGGTCTTCAAATTGATCGGCAGCATTGGCCCATTCAAATTTGAAATATTTCCTAGGATGGTTTAGGGCAGCGTTATACAGGCTGGTGACCAATTCGCTATGTTGCATGAGGCCGCAATCGCGAATTTTAACTTTGTCCGGATAATATTTACTTTTTTCAGCTGCCTTTTCACTGTCAAGAAACTGCCTAAAATGCAGTGGAAACTCAAGTATAAAGAGGTATACATCAAATGTAATTAATAAGTTGTTTGTTAATTCTGTCTTTCCTTTTTGAACAGAAGCTTCTCCCATTTGTTGCCAAGCATAAAGCCCTTGCAACGTTTTTATTCTAACCAGGCGCCGCGAAATCATAGAACGATGCTGCAAAGATAAGGCAAAGTGTAGCTTCAACGCTATCCCTTAATGGAATAAGCGGATTTTTTGGTTGTTTTGAGGATTACAATAGGGCCAAAGTCCATTCAATGCACAAGTACCTATAGCATGGCCAAATAGGGTGTATGCAGAAACAGGCCTGTTGCCTTGAATAAATAAAAAACAGGGTCGGAATACAGGACAAGTCCTTGTTAGGTACTGTGCAATTTGTTATTGGTTGTCGCGCCACTCATAGACCCATTGGGCCTGTATCATTTCGAGGTGGCCTTCATTGCTTTCTTCGCGTTTGCCGTCAAAGCCTGGCAATTCCAGCACCCATTCCAGCAAATCGGTAAAGCGTATTCTGTATATTTTACTTTCATCGAAATCATCGCCAAAACGTTCATACAGTTTCATGGCAATATCTTCGTAATCGGTCCAGTGTATTGGGGGTTCAAACATAGTTTTGCGGATTAGTGACCAATAATTACGGATTGGTCAGGAACGGTAACAATTACATCTCCCTCTTCTTGAAGTTTACATTGGCAGGCAAGTCGGCTGTTGTATTTGGGATTGCGCGCGCGGTCTACATATTCTTCTTCGCGGTCACTCATTTCGGGGAAGAGGTCTTCACCGGTTTCAACGTATACCTGACATGTGCTGCAACCGCAAACTGCACCGCAGTTATGGTGCAAATGCACATTGCTATCCAAGGCTATATCTAGAATAGATTCACCTTCAAAAATCTCAGCCTCAATCGGGGATTTGTCTTTCTCTTCAAATCGGAAAATTATCTTACCCATATAATTCTGCGCAAAGGTAACACATCTCTCGCGCAATGGTTTGATTGCTATGCATAGAAAAAAGAAAAAGCCCCTCTCGGGGCTCTTTCAAATGAATCAGATTTTTAGAACATAGGCACGAGTATAAAACGGAGCTAAAAAATGAGTGTTTAAACTCAGGAGATTTCAGTTAATTTTGCAACCCATGAATTTCGAACTTACCGAAGAACATTTAGCCGTGCAGCAAGCTGCGCGCGAGTTTGCTCAAACTGAGCTATTGCCTGGCGTAATAGAACGCGATGAACACCAAAAGTTCCCTGCTGAACAAATCAAGAAGTTGGGTGAACTGGGCTTTATGGGCATGATGGTGGATCCAAAATATGGCGGAAGCGGCATGGACACTATCAGCTACGTGCTTGCTATGGAAGAGATTTCTAAGATAGATGCATCCGCTTCAGTAGTTATGAGTGTAAATAATAGCTTGGTTTGCTGGGGTTTGGAAACCTTTGGTAACGAAGAACAAAAGCAGAAGTATTTGGTGCCCTTGGCTAAAGGTGAAATCATCGGCGCTTTCCTATTGTCGGAGCCTGAAGCTGGCAGTGACGCCACCAGCCAGAGAACATTGGCTGAAGATAAAGGCGATCATTATCTTGTAAATGGAACGAAGAACTGGATTACCAACGGAAATAGTGCCAGTGTATATTTGGTAATGGCACAAACTGATGTTGCCAAAGGACACAAAGGCATCAATGCATTAATCATAGAGAAGAGCAGTCCCGGAGTAACGGTTGGGAAGAAAGAAGATAAATTGGGAATTCGTGGTTCAGACACCCACTCTATTATGTTCCAAGACGTGAAAGTACCAAAAGAAAACAGAATAGGCGAGGACGGATTTGGATTTACATTCGCAATGAAGACCTTGGGTGGTGGAAGAATAGGTATTGCATCTCAAGCCTTGGGCATAGCCAGTGGTGCTTATGAATTGGCACTGAAATATTCTAAAGAGAGAAAAGCGTTCGGAACTGAAATCATGAACCACCAAGCCATTGCGTTCAAACTGGCGGATATGGCTACTGAAATTGAAGCAGCACGTTTGTTGTGCTTGAAGGCTGCATGGCTTAAAGACCAGCACCTCGATTATGCAAGGGCGAGCAGCATGGCAAAACTATTTGCAAGTGAAGTAGCCATGAAAACCACCGTTGAAGCGGTGCAGGTGCATGGTGGATATGGCTTTGTGAAAGAGTACCATGTAGAACGACTCATGCGTGATGCAAAAATCACTCAAATATATGAAGGAACGAGTGAGGTTCAGCGGGTTGTAATTAGCCGCGACATCTTGAAAGGATAAAAAAACAATTCTTTTATTGCAGACACCCGCCAAGTGCGGGTGTTTTTTTTGCCCATAAAAATTATTTATGGAAGGCATAAATAATCTTATGATTAAATATATTTATTGTATAGATTAATTTTTTTAAAGTCACGCAACATAGCACTTAGTGCATAACTCTACAAACTTTTTAACGGAAATAATTGGAATTGGTCGAAAAAAACAATAAAGTTGCCGATTACAAAAGTAAACACTCCAAATATGAAGTATGTACAATTACCAAAACAAATGCTGATGCTCGGCATGCTGTTGGCTGCAACAAGCAGTCTTATGGCACAGTCGAGAATCATCCGTGGTAAGGTTACCAGCAGCGATGGATCTGCTGTGGAATCTGTGACGGTAAAAGTGGTAGAAACCTCAACGAGTTCTGCTACAAAATCGGATGGTACGTATGCAGTAGCTGCTGATGCTACGGCAAAGACCATTCAGTTTTCTCTATCGGGTTACAAAACCAAAACGCTGGAAATTCCTGCAGGAAGTGACAACCTTGACGTCACCTTAGAGGAAGACCCATTGGGTATTGATGCGGTGAGTATTACTGCGGTGGCGATTAAACGTGAAAAGCGCGGTTTGGGTTATGCCACCACGCAGGTTTCAGGTGCTGAAGCGGCTCAAGGCCGTGACCGAAGTGTATTTAACGGTCTGCAAGGTAAAGTTGCAGGTTTGTACATCACCAGCGGTGGTGGTACTCCAGGTTCTTCTACCCGCATACAGTTGCGTGGTGCAACGTCATTGAATGGTGATAACCAGCCTTTGATTGTTGTGGATGGTATTCCGATTGACAACTCAAGCATTCAAAACGGCGACAACTTAAACCGCCAAGTGGATGCTGGTAACCGTGCAAATGATATTAACCCTGATGACATTGAAAGCATTGAAGTATTGAAAGGCCCAGCGGCTTCCGTACTTTATGGTTCACGTGCATCTAACGGTGCCATTATCATTACCACCAAGAGTGGTAAAGGCAGCATTGGTGCCAACAACAAAATGAGCATGACCTTCAGCAGCTCATATAGTTTTGAAAACATTCTGCGCTATCCTACCTTCCAAAATGAGTTTGGTCAGGGTGGTTATGGTGAGCCAGACTCAAGAGAAAACTGGAGCTGGGGACCTAAGTTCGACGGCAGCCTTCGTCCATGGGGACAAATGGTAGACGGCGAGCAGCGCGTGAAGCCATATTCTGCCGTACCAAATAACGTAAAGAACTTTTTTGATGTGGGGCACACCCTTCAAAATAATATTTCTGTCAATGGTGGTGGTGAAAAAATGGGATACTTCTTCTCATTTAACGATTTGCGTAACAACAGCATCATACCTGGTTCAGATTACAGAAGAAACACAATTAAAGGCAATGCCTTTACGCAGTTGGCAAACAACTTTTACAGCAACGTTTCTGTAACCTATAGCCACACTTCTTCAAATATTTCTACTCAAGGTCAGGGCTATTCTTTCTATGACCAAGTTCTGCAAACGCCACGCGATATTTCATTGTCAGAGATGCGTGATTTGGACAACAAGTTCAACTCATTGTCTAACTACTATGGTGCATATACCTTGAACCCATATTACATTTTGGCTACTTCAAACACGCGCAACATCGTAGACAACGTGTTGGGTGTGGGAACATTGGGCTACAAATACAAGAGCTGGTTGGATTTGACCTACCGCGTAGGTACCAACTTCTACACTGATTCTCGTTATGCACATGAGCCAAAAATTGAAGGCATCACAGGTCAGAACGCATCACAGGCAAGTCGTTTGGGTTTGTATACTGAGGATGTATTCCGTATTTCTGAAATTACTTCAGACTTCATTGTAAACGCGAAGCGCAATATCAACCGCGACATTAAAGTGAATGTTATTGCGGGTCACAACGCACGCCAGCGCACTGTAAACTCTACTAACGCGCAAACGGCTGGTTTGGTTATCGCAGGTTATTACAATTTGTCGAACTCAGATGGACGTCCTATCGTTGACAATGCATACTCACGCCGCAGACTTGTGGGTGTTTATGGTGACGTAGGATTTAGCTATAAAGATTGGTTGTACTTGAACTTGACAGGTCGTAACGACTGGTCTTCTACCTTGCCACAAAGCAAGCGTTCTTATTTCTACCCTGGTGCTTCATTGGCTTGGATATTCTCAAGCGCATTGAAAACTCCAAAATGGTTGTCATATGGTAAGTTGCGTGTAGCATCAGCTACTGTAGGTAAAGATGCGGATCCTTATTTGTTGAATAGCGTATTTACTACTGGTTCAATTGGTGATGGTTATGCAAACTCTTTGATTCGCAGCCCTTATGGAACAGTAACAGGTTACGAACGTGGCAACCGCATTGGAAATCCAAACTTGAAACCTGAATTTACAAGCAGTAATGAAATAGGTATTGAGTTGGCTTTCTTGAAGAATGACCGTTTGGGTATTGACGCTGCTTATTATAATAGCAAAACAACCGACATTATTCTTAACGTACCAATTGCTCCATCTACCGGCTTTACTTCACAAACCATCAACGCCGCATCTTTCACCAACAAAGGTTTTGAGATGTTGTTGAAGACTACTCCTGTGTTGACCAAGAATTTCCGTTGGAACTTGAACTTTGTATATTCTCAGAACCGCAACAATGTTACTGAGTTGTATTCTGGTATTGAGCAAGTTTCTTTGGGTGGTTTGAGTTCTGCTTCAGTGGTAGCGGCTGTAGGTCGTCAATTTGGCGAATTCTACGCTATCGGTCAGAAATTAACTCCTGATGGCAAAGTAGTGGTAGACTCAGCAACTGGATTGCCAGTTACTGAAACCACACCTCAATACTATGGTTCTTTCTATCCAAAGAACACCTTCTCTATCACCAACTCATTCCGTTATAAAAACTGGAATTTGTATGTACAAATCGACCGCAAAAACGGTGGTGTAATGTATAGTCGTACCAAAGATATTATGGAATTCGTAGGTGCAACTGAGAACACCTTGAATATCAATGGTTCTGGTACAAACCGTGACTTTGAAGTAATTGACAATTCTGTTTATGAAACTTGGGATGGCCAATATGCAACCAACAATGTTGCAGTAGATCCTACTGATTATTGGATTGATCAAAAAGATGCAGCGCGCAACATTATTGATGCGAGCTATACCAAATTAAGAGAAGTTACCTTGGGTTATACTTTACCAAACAAGTGGTTGGGTAAATCTCCATTCGGTAGCGTAATGCTCGGTGTAAGCGGCAGAAACTTGATGCTTTGGACTCCTAAGTCAAACATCTTTGTAGATCCTGAGACCAACTCATTCGGTACAGGTGGTGTGCAAGGCTTTGAATTCGGTTCATTGCCATCATTGCGTGTAATCACCTTTAACCTGAAAGCAACATTCTAATTTAAACAGGAGAAAAGAACAATGAAACGTATAAAAAATTTAATCATCCTTGGCGCAGCAGTTGGAGTGCTTTTCACTTCGTGCAAGAAGGAGTTTTTCGATATTAACGACAACCCAAATAATCCCACAACAGTTGACTTGAAGTTTGTATTTCCGAACGGCATACAATACACCGGTTATGTAGCTGGAAACTATTTTCAGCTTTGGGGTGGTTTGTGGAGCCAGTATTGGACACAAGGTGCATCTGCCAGCCAGTACAAGTCTTGGGACCGCTACATTATGTCAAATGATGAAATGAACAGGCCATGGTCACAGTCTTTTGCTGGAGCATTAGGCGACTTTGATTATGTAGAAAAAACAGCCATGGCTGCAGGCAACAAGAACTATGCTGCATGTGCCATGGTTATGAAAGCCTACGTATTTCAATCCATGACCGATGCGTATGGTGATATTCCCTTTTCAGACGCCCTGCAAGGTGCAAACAAGCTTACTCCGAAATACGACGCACAAAAAGAGGTGTATGCAGGAATTGAAAAACTTCTTGTAGATGCATCGGCTATGATTGATGTGAATAGCGACGAGCACCCCGGTGCAGAAGATGTGTTGTTTGGCGGCGATATGGAAATGTGGCAGAGCTTCGCAAATACACTTCGCTTGAAGACCTATTTGCGTTTGGCATACACCAGCGAAGCAGGACGTTGTAAAGACAGTGTGAACGCTATGTTTACCCGTGGAGACCTCTTCATGGAAAGCAATGTGAGCATCGCTTACAACAATGCGCAGTTCCAAGCCAACCCATTGAATACTACCATCAGTGCTTTGGGTGACTATAACTTGGTTGCGAGTTCTACTATCATTGATTCATTGAGCAGCATGGCGGATCCTCGCATGGAGGTTTGGTACAAAAAAGCAACCACAGGACCAGCGGCAGGACAATATGTTGGTTTGAAGCAAGGTGCTGCTTATCAGTATCCTCCTCCAACACCTGCGCACACCAACTACTCATTGCCAACCAATGCTGTAGGTGGTGGTCAGAACCAGGCGGCTGGGAAAACTGCTCCTGTGTATTTGATGTCAGCAGCAGAATCTTACTTCTTGCAAGCTGAAGCCTATGCACGCGGATGGGCAACTGGAAGCACAGGTCAGCCTGAGTATGATTATGCGATTGAACTTTCTTTTGACCAATGGGGTCTAACCGCTGGCGATGCAGCAACTTATATGGGTGATGCACGTGTTGCCTACCCTGCAGCAGGAACTACAGAGCAAAAGATACAAGCAATTATTACTCAAAAATGGTTTTCTTTCACAGAAAGCCAAGGTTTTGAAGCATGGACAGAACACCGCAGAACAGGATATCCTAGCTTCTTGCAACCTTCCATGTCTAGTGTATTGTCAGGTGGTGCATTCCCAGGAAGATTTGTGTATCCCGCGGATGAGTTGACACGCAACCCGAATGCGGGTGCAGTGGCAAACCAAGAAGTGCAAGACAAAGTGTGGTGGGACCAAAACTAATTTTAAGGAGAACGAAAAAAATGAAAAATTCAATGAAAATGGCCGTTGCATTGTTTGCAGGATTTGGAATCCTATTTGCAGCGTGCAAAAAGAAAGAAGATAATGTATCTGAAACCGTAAAGGTTCAGTACCCAATTATCACGCTTAAAGGTGATAAGTATGT
>JBEIRK010000202.1:0-3011 GCA_040376005.1 Flavobacteriales bacterium | reverse complement strand
TGGCGCTACGATTAGGTCTTTAGTGCCATGGCCGTAGTCATAAAATCCTCTGCCTGACTTTACTCCCAAGTCGCCACTGGCAACCATATTTACCAAAAGATTGCTCGGTGCATATTTGGGATCGCCAAAACCATCTTGCAACACACGCAAAATAGCCAAGCACACGTCTAGACCAATGAAATCCGCCAACTGCAAGGGTCCCATTGGATGCGCCATTCCCAACTTCATGATGGTGTCAATCTCTTCTACACCCGCCACACTTTGCTCTAGCGACAAAATGGCTTCATTAATCATGGGCAACAACACACGGTTGCTGATAAATCCAGGATAATCGCGGGTAACCGCAGGTACCTTGCCCAATTGTTTCGATAAAGAAACGATGGTTTCGCTGGTTTCAGCGCTGGTTTTAAAACCATCTATCACTTCTACCAACTTCATTACCGGTACAGGGTTCATGAAGTGCATACCAATTACCTTATCAGGCCTGTTGGTTACAGATGCAATTTTGGTGATGCTAATACTCGAGGTATTGCTGGCCAAAATGCACTCGGGCTTGGTGAGGTTGTCCAACTGACGGAAAATGTTCAACTTGATTTCTACATTTTCGGTAGCCGCTTCAATCACCAAATCCACACCGTCTACCCCATCGCTGATGTTGGTGTAGGCATTGATATTCGACAACGCCTTGGTCTTATCTTCTTCAGTTATGGCACCTTTGGCTACTTGTCTATCCATATTCTTAGCTATGGTTGCAAGTGCCTTGTCCAATACTTCTTGTTTCACGTCAATGAGATTTACCACAAATCCCTTTTGTGCGAACACATGAACAATCCCGTTGCCCATGGTGCCGCCGCCGATTACCGCAATTTTTTCCATAAAATCCGTCGCAAAAGAAAGTCTTTTTTAGCGCAGTGGCAACCTATTCGGAAAATCCGTGGAAAATTGTATTGTTGGTGAAAAGGGTCAAGGTTTCATACTTTGGAAAAACGCGTCGAAAAAGCACCTCTTGATTGAGTGCTTCTTCTTTAATCCCCATGGTGTTGTGTATGAAACATCCTTTAGGTCTGAGCAGGTGCTTGCAATGCAAATAAAAGGCCTCACTGCGCACAGCATCTGGCATATAGATATCCCTAAAAATATCACACACGATCAAATCGTAGCGTCCTTTTTCTTGACGCACAAAATCAATGGCATCGTCCACTACGAAATGAATATCCTCACTGTAAAACCACTTCTGGGCTAAGGTTACTACTTCTGGGTCTAGTTCCACCGCAGTAATCTTACAAGTAGGATGATACCTGCGCAGGATTTGTGCCGCACTGCCCCCTCCATAGCCAAGCATGAGCACTTCATTATAGGTTTGGTTGTCCCGGTGTATGCGGGCCAAACTTTTTTCCATAACGGTGTGCAACCTTCCAAAACTATAATTCGCCTGTCGTGTGTTCAACTGCAAATGACCATGGCTCAAATCCACATCCAGCACCCGGTTGAAGGGGCTGCTTCTGCGTTCCAGGCGTATTGGCCAAAACCAGCTCAAAAACTTAAGTATTGGCGATACCTGTTTCATACCTGCAAATGTCGTAAAAGGCTGCTTACTTTTGCAAGGTGATTCCATTTCCGCATATATTATTGGCCTCCAAATCGCCAAGAAGACAGTTATTACTTAAGGATGCAGGCTTTCAATACACGTTTGTAGATATTGAAGCTGATGAAACCTATCCGGAGCATTTGCAAAAGGAAGCGGTGTGCATGTGGCTTGCAGAGCACAAGGCAGCGCATTTTACAGGGGAATTGGGAGAAAAGGTACTCGTAACGGCAGACACCATTGTATGTATCGATGGCGTGATTCTAAACAAACCAGCAGACGAAGCCGAGGCCATCCAAATGTTACAACAACTCAGCGGCAACAAGCATGAGGTATTCACGGGGGTATGCATCATGGGTTTTGGAAAGAAAGGGGTGTTTTTTGACCGCACTGAAGTGTACTTCCATACCCTTACTGAGGAAGAAATCAAGCATTATGTGACCCATTTTCATCCTTTTGACAAGGCGGGTTCATACGGTGTACAAGACTGGATGGGCTATTTGGGTGTAGAAAAAATAAACGGCTGTTTTTACAATGTAATGGGTTTCCCACTGGCAAAATTCTACCGCGAGTTGCAAGACTTCTTGCGATAAATTGCTATCGCAATACGGTAATTGAACCCTGATAATAATGGCGTTTGCCTTTATAGTCCCGCAGGGAAATGAGCACCGCATACACCCCTTCTGGAGCTGGCTTACCCATAATACTTCCATCCCAAGGTTGTGAATTTTCAGTAAGGTAAATCAGTTCGCCCCAGCGGCTGTAAATCTTCATACTATACCAACTGATTCCCATGCCACCCGGACCGAATACTTCATTTTTTACATCCGAATTGGGCGTAAACACATCAGGCACATGCAGGGTGTACATGAAGTTAATATACACACTATCTACCGTGCTGTCTTTGCAGCCAAATTTGCTCGTTGCTACTTGGAAAATCTTATACGTTCCGCTATCGGGGAAGGTATGCATGAAACTGCGCTGCTGGGTGAAATAACGGTCAGTAGTTCGGTAAAACAAGGTATCCGCACCGAATGATTGGTCGGTTATTTGAATATCCGGATTTACAATAGTTCCTGTTTTCGGATTTAATTCAAATCCCGGTATAGGCCTTGGGTACACCTCGTTCTGAGTTCCTGCAGTGTACATGCAACCCGGCACGGTATTGATTGTGAGTTCGGTCTTATACAAACCTGTTTTCTTATACGTATATGTTGGATTCGGATCCGAACTGCTTTGGCCATCGCCCAATCTCCAAGCAAATCGACTGGCGGGAACAACGGATACCAAACTGTGTTTGAACGTGGTAAGTTCATCAATACACACGCTGCTGCCTGATATGCTCAATGCTACAGGCGGGTACACCACCGTTGTAACAGCAATTGAGTCTCTGCAATTGCGGTTCGTAGCTACATGATAGGTGCCT
>JBEIRK010000240.1:0-1982 GCA_040376005.1 Flavobacteriales bacterium | reverse complement strand
GTTATGGCTTGACCTATAGGGTCAGCACAATATTTGTACTTGGCAAATTCACCAATCTGGTAGCCCCCTTTTGCAAGCTGCTGCATGAAGGGGTCATCCTCACCAAGATCTGAATATGCTTCATTTCTCGTATAGAATAATTTGGTTGGGCATTCCAATGCCATCTTAAATCTACTTTTTGTTAGATATCGCATACTGTTGATGAATTAGTTAGAATGATGAGAAAAACCAGTAGCCAAGAACTTTTCAGAATTGAAACCAATAGACTTGGTAATATTCACATTGGAATACTGTTCTGTTTCACAAAGTGAAATTACGGTTTGCAAAGGAGTTTCATGGAAACCTAAAATTGCTTCTATTTTGTACCTACGTGAGATATTCGAAATTTCACCTGGAGTGAAATCAAAACGCTGAACAAGCTCTTCTGCTTCGGACAAATCCAATTCTGGCAATATCGCGCGCCACACTGAAACCAAGGCTGCCGGTCTTGGAGAATCAAACTTCAATTTCATCAACCAACGTCTTTCAAACGCAGCATCCATATTGTCGGTAAGATTGGTTGTACCAATTAGAATACCATCAAAGTTCTCCATTTCATCTAACAGAATATTCTGAAGCGCATTGGTCATATGATCTACCGATGAAGTAATGGCAACACGTTTGCCAATCATTTGATCGCACTCGTTAAAAAACAAAATGGGCTTGCACTCAGAATTTGCGCATACAGACCTGTATTCGGAAAATACGGCTTTTAACTTCTTTTCAGAATCGCCCACCCATTTACTTTGGAAATTGGTCACATCCACTTTTATGAGTGGTCGCCCTGTTCGCTTGCTCAATTGCATCACAAACTCTGTCTTGCCGCAACCAGGTCCGCCATAAAAAAGGACAGTTAATCCTTTCATTTTGGCGTTTTTAGCCAAACTATTTTGGTAGTCTTGAAAAGCACTAGGCATAAGTATAGATTCCAGACGCTGTGCTCTGGCTTCAAACTCGGAATTGAAAAACAATTCCACCTCTTCAATATCCGTAGGCTTTATAGCAGCGGTAAGAGAACGCGCCATTTTCTGTTTGATTACCTTTAGGTACTCTGCATCAAACTCATTGAAGAAAAAGTCATATCCTTTAGGGGATAATTTGAGTTCAGGATTTGAATCCAACACATCGCCACCGGCAAACTCAACCAGGCCATTTGCAATTGGATGCCAAGTTTCCTGCACTACCTTGTGCCTAAGCAATTCCAACAATCTTCTATTATAAGAAATAAAAAGATCTAAGTATTTAAAATCAAAAGGCTCGCTTTCGATTACCGCCTTTGTGCATATTGCAAGTAATAAATACGCATCCAACGGATAATCAAACATATCCTGCTCTTCGCAGTAGGTAATTAAATTCAATGTAGGATTTGACTTTCGGATATCACCGATATAATTAGACATCTCTATTTGAGAAGGCGAACTGTAATTCATGAGTCTATCATTGAAATACTCAAGCAAGCGATGTATGCCCGCGGGACCATTATTTAAAATAGACGCCAAATCATTTTGGTCTAATGCCAGATTCATATTATCACAAATGAGATAACAGGGCTGGTGATCCCTAGTGAAGCTGGTGATATAACCCAGGCGCTTTAATTCGCGCAACTCCTCGCGCATCAATTTGGTATTTTTCCAAAATATTGGTTTTAACACAGATTGCAAACGGATTTCGGTTGGGTCTTGCTCTCTTTCTGTTAGATTATAGATTGCACAAAACACCGCAGCCTGACTTATGTTCATTTTAAAAATATCTGCCAATGCTACTAAATTGGAGAGTTCGGTAAGATTCTTACCCATAATAAGGAGGTTCGCTTGAATTTCATCAAACGCGTTCTTTAACAAAGACGTCAGATCAAGCGCATTGGCTGTTGATGGTGTGTGTTTTTCTATATTCATATATTGTTTTTTGTATTAAAAATAAAAATCAAGCGCGCAAAGCCAAGG
>JBEIRK010000163.1:0-4638 GCA_040376005.1 Flavobacteriales bacterium | reverse complement strand
GTTAACTCAAAAATGGGCAATTCAATATACCTGCCCCCACCATAGGTCTCTTTCCCATTGGTTTTGTCCTTGAACATTACGAAATAATGGCTGCTATCATCCGCAAACTGCAATGCAGGCAATTGGCATACGGTTCCTTTATAATTGAACTTAAAGCTTCCAAAATACTTCAGTACCCTTGGTTTTCCTTTTGAGTCTGTAATGATTCTCTGCACTGGCCCCGATGCAAAAGGCGTTAACTCCACTTTTACGCGGGCATCCAAATCAGCAGGATAATAATGCAAGCCTTGAAAATCTTCCATAAGATCAGCAAACGGGGATCCTGGATCCGTGACAAAGGCATTGTCTTTGTCCTTGCGCAATGCAGCTACTTGATTCGCATAATCTTTCCCACCAGCATCTGCTTGGGTTTTTGAGGTTTTTTCACCACTGCAAGAAACCCATAGTAAGAAAAAGAAAGGCAATGTGCGCATCAGGCAATTCATACACAGCAAATTTGCGTAATTTCGCCTGCAGGTGAAAGCGGTTTTTAAATTTTTGCGATACGCCACTGAAAACAAGGGACTTATTGGTCTCAACTTTGTATTCAATCTTCTGTATGTGCTGCTGCAGTTGTGCTCCTTGCTGCTCATCATGCCCGTACTGAAATTTCTTTTTAGCAAAGACGCCGCCATTCCAAAAATCGATAATAAAGGCATTGAGTTTGGTTCTTGGTTCTCCGCACAATACCATGACTTTATGGTATGGTTCGCTGGAATTGTAAAAGGTGAACCTCTAAAGGCACTTGCCTATCTGTGCATTGCCTTGGTTGTAGTTACCGTGCTAAAAAATGTAAGCCGCTATGTTGCCATGAATTTTATGGTACTTATACGCAATTATTCTGTGCGCAACATGCGTAAAGAAATTTATGACAAATGCCTCCAATTGCCGGTAGCTTACTTCAACGAAGAGAAGAAGGGTGACTTGCTTTCAAAAATGAGCAACGATATGAAGGAGATTGAATTTGCGCTGATGGTTTCTTTGGAAGCCCTGTATTTTCAACCTCTCAATATCATCATCTTCTTAATTGCACTGATTGTGCTATCGCCGCAACTTACTTTATACATTCTCTTATTCTTGCCTTTTACCGCATTGGTCATTGGTATTGTTGGAAGATCGCTGCGCAAAAAATCAGCGAAAAACCAACAACTTATTAGCCGTTTAATGAGCTCTTTTGAAGAAACCATAGGCGGTATGCGGGTAATTAAAGGATTTAATGCATCGGGTTTCTTTAGCAAAAGATACGACCAAGACGATTTAAATTATACGCGGAATAATATAGGTGTTCAACGCCGTTATGACTTGTCTTCGCCCTTATCGGAAACCATTGCTATTATTGTGTCTGCTGCGTTGTTGTGGGTAGGGGGTAATATGGTTTTTGGCAAAAAATTAGACCCCGAATTCTTCCTAACTTATTTTGCTATTTTTAGCCAATTAATTCCACCGTTCAAAGGTTTTTCAAGTGCGCTTTATGCCAGTCAGAAAGGGATGGCGAGTTTAGAGAGAATTCAAGAATTGGTAAATGCCCCAGTAGTCGTTAGCGATCCACCCGTCCCTGAAAATCCTGTATTTGAAAAGGAAATAGTCTTTTCCAATGTGCATTTTGGGTATACCGAAACCGAAGTGCTCTCTCATATTCAATTGCATGTAAAGAAAGGCCAAACCATTGCCTTGGTCGGCCCTTCAGGAGCAGGTAAAACCACGCTTACAGATTTAATTCCACGATTCTATGATGTAAGCAAAGGTTCCATCACCTTGGATGGGGTAGATATTCGAAACTTTACCCAAGAATCTTTGCGACAGTTGATTGGCATCGTTTCACAAGAAAGCATATTGTTCAACGACAGCATTCGGAACAACCTGCTCATGGGCAATCAAAATGCCAGCCAAGAAGAAATTGTGGCAGCAGCCACAGCTGCACATGCCCATGACTTTATAATGGCCACAGAAAATGGCTACGACACCCATATAGGGGAACGCGGGAGTAAGCTTTCAGGTGGACAAAGACAACGACTGAGTATTGCGCGTGCACTGTTAAAAAATCCCGAAATTCTTATTTTGGATGAAGCCACCAGCGCACTTGACAGCCAAAGCGAAAAAGTGGTACAAGAAGCCTTGGAAAAACTCATGGAACACCGCACCAGTTTCATTATTGCCCATAGGTTAAGTACCGTTCAACATGCAGATTTAATTGTGGTTATGGACCATGGTAAAATTGTAGAAACGGGCACCCACCAAGCCTTACTGCAACAAAATGGCCTGTATGCCAGCTTGATTAAATTACAACAATTGTAATTGATCCCAGTATTTTTCTGATTTTAGGTATTAAACCAATACACCAGCTTCAAGGCCAAACTGCGGTCTTTGGATTGAAAATCAGGACGGTAATTCTCTGAATACACGATGAAAAAATCACTCAATGGAGAATAACGCCATTGATACCTAAAGTTCATGTTCACATTGTCGGCCTGCGTATTGTACTGCATAAACGCGGTAAAATACATGGTGGTAGAAAAGCTAATTTCAGCCTTAACTCCGATTAAATCAAAATTGCTTTTGCCAAAGGTATATAATTCAATATTTTCTCGCTGATAATTTACAGAAAACACGCCCCATGGCTGCTTTCTATATTGCAAGCTGCTGCTTAATGAAGTGCGTCTTCCGTTGTAAAAATTACCAAAAATAACATCCACCACTCCATTCACTTTTTTGCGATTATTGCTCGTGAATCCAACAGAGGCATCAAACCATTGGTACACGCCCAGCAAGTAATAACCCGAACTTCTTACGGGAATAAATGGCACATAAATGTTGTAATAATTATGCGCAATTGTAGCACGCAATTCAGCTGAGTTTTGTAGTAATATATTCGTGCTACCTGTACTTCTGCTTTCCGTAGGATTGCCCACACTATCATAGTAACTGCTGTTATACAAGGCCACAGAATAGCGGTTGATCCATGTGTTTTTCGGATAAAAAATGCGCTTAATTTGGGGTTCTAATCTCCAATAAGTCAGGTATACAATTTTGTTTATTACCGGATCATAATTTTCGATGCGCGGTACAAAACCACTGCGGGCCCTAAAATCCTTGCCCACATATTCGTGGTTCCACATGGCACTCCATTTTACAGTTTGATACAGCAAAAAAGTAGCATGCGACCAACTTTCAGGCCCTACGCCATCACCAAAAGCTTTTTGAATAAAGGCTTTACCCACCCAGTCGTTTTTGCGGCTTTGCAAATTGTACTCTAGGCCAGATACGGTGCGCCCAGCCTTGCCAAAATTATCACGGCTGCCGTTCATATCATGCACCAAGATGAATCCAACATTGGAGGCTTGAAATACCTTGCGTTGCAAGGCACCAATGAGGAAGTTTTTACTGCCTGGCTCTAGACTGCCACTGTCTCTGGTTTGCACGGCCATAGCTCCTACACGCCAATTGTTGCCAATTTTACCCGTAAGTCTTGCACCTGCATCAATTGGTATATTTCCTGTTGCTCCTAATCCTATTCTGCGTGAGAAAAACGGACGGATCTGACGAAAACCAAAGTTGGCAAAAAGGTCGCTATTCTCAATAAAAAACTGCCGGCGTTCTGGGAAAAACAAGGAATACCGCGTAAGGTTAATTTGCTGCACATCCACATCCACCTGGGCAAAATCTGGATTCATGGTAATATCCAAATTCAATGCACTGGTAATTCCCAGTTTGGCATCGGTACCAAAACGGGGCTTATTGCTCTGAAATGCCTGGTTATACGGCGCTTTTCCAAAGGATAGATTACTGGCATAGGGAATTAAAGCAATATTCTTCCCTTTGCGCTTGGGTGATTCTGGCCATATCAACTTTTGGGTGAAACTCAGTTGACTTAAGTTAAAAACACGCGGAATAGTCACCCAAGAACTCACTTCATTGTTCTTGTAATCTGCACGCACCACGTTCATCGCCCACTCTAAATTTCCTTCTGCAAACCGAATGCTCTTAAAGGGTATTTCAAACTCAGCAAACCAAGTATCACCTGCTACACGTGTGGCGCTGTACCAAATTTGATCCCAGGCTGTGGTCACGCCAAAGTTTCCTCCGTTCTCGACCACACCCTCACGCTGCGCGTTCATGGGTGTTACCCCAAAAGAAAATCCATTTTGCCCATCTAAAAATGGACTCAATGTCAGTACAATCGCATCGTTATTAAGTATGCTGAAATCCCTTTTCAAGCTCTGCACTACAAAGTCTTTTTGCGGATTGCGGTTATAACAGATAAAAGCTGCGTATAATGCCCTGTCGTCGTAACTCAGCATGAACTCTGTCCTTGAAATACTATTTGTAGTATCCGTAGGAAAATGCTGTCTAAAACTATCCGCATGCTGTGCTTTTTGCCAGCAAGACTCATTGAGTTTGCCATCCAATAAAACCAAATGGTCTGTTTTCTGAATGCTGTAGGGCTGTTGGGCCTGAACATGCGAAAAGATACCGAACACTGCAAGCGCGAACAAATACGGTACACGCAACTTCGCTAGTGTTATCAGACTTCTATTCGACATTTGTTTTATATTAATCTTCTGCAGCAATCTGCTGCTTTTCAGCGATAGGTAAGGTATT
>JBEIRK010000211.1:0-2645 GCA_040376005.1 Flavobacteriales bacterium | reverse complement strand
GTGCACCACGTTAAACTGATGCTGGAATTGCAGAAGCGCGGTTCGGTTACTTTTGACTATGGCAACAATCTCAGAGGCCGGGCCTTGGAAAAAGGATTAACCAACGCCTTTGATTTCCCAGGATTTGTACCTGCGTTTATACGTCCCTTGTTTTGTGAAGGCAAAGGACCCTTCCGCTGGGTAGCCCTCTCAGGTGACCCTGAAGACATTTACACTACAGACCGCGCCATGCTAGAGTTGTTTCCAGAAAACGAAAGCTTGAAACGCTGGATAACCATGGCACAAGAAAAAATTGCATTCCAAGGTTTGCCAGCGCGTATTTGTTGGATTGGGCAAGGGGAACGCGAAAAAGCGGGACTCATGTTTAACGAATTGGTGCGCACAGGGAAGGTAAAAGCGCCTATTGTTATTGGTCGCGACCACTTGGATACCGGTTCTGTAGCATCTCCCAACCGCGAAACTGAAGCCATGATGGATGGCAGCGACGCGGTAGCGGATTGGCCAATTTTAAACGCACTCATCAACACTGCAGGCGGCGCCAGCTGGGTAAGCTTGCATCACGGAGGAGGCGTGGGCATGGGCTACAGCATTCACTCGGGCATGGTTATCGTGGCCGATGGCACTGAGGATGCAGCAGTGAGATTGAAGCGTGTGCTGCACAACGACCCAGGCATGGGTGTTATTCGCCATGCAGATGCAGGCTATGAAATTGCGAAAGAAACTGCACGCAAACACGGCTTAGACTTGCTAGAACGCTTGGGAAAGTAAACCTATTGCTTTTATAGCATAGCATCCAGCTGCGCAAGGATTTCAATCAGGACTCGCCCTTCCTGATAGCGTGCGATAAATCTTATTTTTCTCTGAAATTTTCTTTTTGGGCGCATCCAATTTCAAGACGCCAAGCGTGATGGTAAATCCTGTCAACTGCATTTTCATTTTCTCACCCACCTTTTTATAATGAGTACCATCTAGCGATACTTGAATTTTTCTCTCGCAGTTTCCCAAGCGGCTATAAAAACGCAGTCCCAAAGATGTTTGATTAAAACTTCTTGCCCAAACAGCAGGGAACCCTCCAATAGGTATTGTATTCCAAACATTATACTCTGAAAGGTTATAGGCTTGACAGTAATTCGTAAAAAATGCCAACTGCCTCCCTTGATGTAACAGAGACATCCTGTATTCAATGCCAGCATTGAGTCCTGCATATAGACAACGGGTTCGTATGAGCTCAGCACGCTGTGCCCAATCTCCTGATGTACGTTGAGGCATCATTGTTAGACCTGTAAAAACATGCAGTCTATGCCAAACTATAGGGAAATGCATAGTTATCCCCGCAGCCCCTGATACGCGCGCAGCGAATATCGGATGAAGCCTATTTTTTTGAATACCGATTGACCCATCAACCTCAAATCCAAGGCGTTTTTTGTATTGAGCATTCATTTCATTTGCTTGCATTAATGCCAATAAAAATAAAAAGATACGCGAACCCATTACTATTTAGACAACATATTTTCAAAATGTTACTCTAGAAACATCGGCAAGCGATTATTTCTATATGAATTTACAATCAACGCTATACTACTGCACTATGTACAAATCATTGCATTTTGTGCAACATGGGTTCGAGACATACAAAACACAACTCTATGTAATAATATTAGTTAACGAATATTTCTGCAAACAATCCCTTATTTCAAAATTGATATACACATAACATAATTAACACGCAATGACAAAGTTGCGACCTCAGTTTTGCGTCACCATAATGAATATGAAGATGAACATCAAACTTACTCGATTACTGGCTGTACTTTTCCTGCTGAGCCTAGGAAAAGTCTCCGCCCAAATTGTTCTGAGCAAGGACTATCAGAACAATTATTCGCCTGCAATTGGAACCTTCCAAGGGATTCAATTTAGGGAAGCAGGATTCTCAGGCCTGTATGCAATCCCTGGGTCAAACGGCAAAGAATTCTGGACGGTTACCGACCGTGGCGTGAATGTTGACGCAGTAAATGCTAACCTTTCAGGTTGCAGACCTACTTACGACAAAATTTATGCTTTCCCGAATTACGCACCCAAGTTGGTTCGTATTCGCGTGAATGGCGACTCCATTCAAATTCTGCAAATCATCAGCATGAAACGTCCCAATGGATTGCCTGCATCAGGCATTATCACGCCTACAGGCTTGGGAAGTACTGTTACAGAATTAGCTTCAACCGACACCGTGTTAGACTGTAGCAGATTCAACTTAAAAATCACTGCAAAAGATACCTGGGGTATCGATGCTGAAGGTTTGGTTGTTGACAAAGACGGTTTTTTCTGGATTTGCGAAGAAGGCGGTCCTACCGTTTGGAAATTGAATGCTAACGGTGTTGTAGTAAATCGCTTTACCCCATATGCAAACATGGGTGGCAAGCAAAGCATCGATGTAATGATTGACAGTTGCTTTAAATACAGAAAAAACAACCGTGGATTTGAAGGCATTGCCTTAACCCCTTCAGGTAAAATTTATGTAATTATTCAAAGCCCTATTTTATTCCCTACCAAAACCATTGGCGAGGCTTCACGCATTCACCGAATTTTGGAAATCGACCCACAGACCAATGCAACGCGCATGTTTGCCTATTTGAATGATGGCATTATCG
>JBEIRK010000118.1:0-7770 GCA_040376005.1 Flavobacteriales bacterium | reverse complement strand
CCTGAAATGTGTGCAGCTGCGGTTGCTTTAATCGCAGGTAGGGCCGAAACAGAAGCCTCAGGAGGCATCCATTTGGGCAATTTGAAGGAATATGCCGCCTCTGGGGTTGATTATATTTCCTTGGGCTATTTAACCCACTCTGCAAAGAGTATTGACATTAGCATGAAAACCCGAGTTCTGCTGGACAGTTGAATTTGGTACAATTCATGTATAACTTTGTAACAGATGAGTAAATCTCTTAAATTTATAGTTCCCCTTATCGCCTTGCTGTTGGTTGTTACCTCAGCAATGATGCGCAAGGCAAATGTGCTGCAGCTGGTTGGTGAAAATGGAATTGAACACTTTGCTGCAATCCCTTCTGTGTATGAGGATAGCAGCACAAAAGCAGATAAAATCAATTGGCTTGATTTTGAAACCGGCTATGCAACTGCCGTAAAAGAGAAGAAAATGCTCATGGTTGATGCGTATACCGACTGGTGCGGCTGGTGCAAGGTTATGGACCGCAATACCTTCTCCAATGATACGGTAATTCGCAAACTCAATAAAGATTTTGTAATGGTGAAACTCAATCCTGAAAAGGATAGAACCTATACTTTTGGTGATACTATGATGACCGGCGCCCAAGTGCACCAATGGTTGGGCTATGGCAAAACCTTTGGATACCCTACCAGTTATTTTGTGGTGCAGCCAGGCAGTACGGATGAGAGATACGCACAGGTTGGGTATTTAGATCCGCATGACTTTCAGGAAATTATTGATATCATTTTAGCGAAGAGGAAATAACATTGTCACGGAAGAAAATCCGTTTCTCATTACTGGAACGTGTTGAAATAGGTCCTGCAGGGGCAGAAGGCAACTGTATTGCCCGGGTAGATAATCAGGTGGTATTTGTTAAGAAAGCAGCCCCTGGAGATATCGCAGATATTCAAATAACAGGCAAAAAGAAAAAGTACCTCGAAGGGAAAATTGCAACCTTACACGAGGCTTCACCGCAACGTGTAACGCCATTCTGCGAGCATTTCTCATATTGTGGAGGTTGCAAATGGCAGCATTTGGATTACAAGGCGCAGTTGGCGTTGAAGCAACAGCAGGTAATTGATGCACTTCAGCGCATCGGTGGGCAAAAGGACTTTGAAGTGTTGCCCATTGCGGGTGCTGAAAAGGTGCGCGAATACCGCAATAAACTGGAAATGACCTTTAGCCACCGCGGTTGGGTGGAACATTTTGATAGGGAAAATCCCGATGATCAAACAGCCCTAGGATATCATGTACCGGGCAGATTTGACAAGGTTTTTGATGTTACCCAGTGTCATCTTATGCCTCCTTTGGTGAATGACATTACGCGCAGTGTGAAAACATTTGCAGATGTTCAAGGGTACACCTTTTTTGATTTAAGAGAGCAATTGGGTTTGCTGCGTACCATTATGTTGCGCTGCAATAGAAAAGGAGAGTGGATGGTGCTGCTCAGCTTTGGAGAAGACAATGCAGAGGCCATTGAGGCTGTAATGAAGCATGTGCAAGTCTCTTTCCCTCAAATTACTTCGCTGGTATATGTGATTAATACCAAGCGCAATGATACCTTGGCTGATCTTGAGGTTCTTACCTATGCCGGCCAGGATAGTATCACCGAAACGCTAGACGGTTTGGTGTTCAAGATTCGCCCACAAAGCTTTTTTCAAACCAATCCCGAGCAGGCGGAAGTGTTGTATCGCATTACCAAAGACTTTGCAGGCCTTACAGGTCAAGAACTGGTATATGACTTGTATACTGGTACGGGCAGTATAGCTATGTATTTGGCAGACAAGGCTTCTAAGGTTATAGGGGTGGAATATGTGCCCGAGGCAGTGGCGGATGCAGCGGTGAATATGCAGCTGAATAACATCAGCAACACCGCTTTTTTTGCTGGGGATATGAAGGAAATTCTGAATGCTGAATTTATTGCACTTCATGGTAAACCGGATGTGGTTATTACCGATCCACCGCGTGATGGTATGCACCCTTCAGTAGTGGACCGTTTGTTAGAAATGGAAGCAAAACGCATTGTATATGTAAGTTGTAATCCTGCTACACAAGCAAGAGATGCCATAAAACTAGGTGAAAAATACACCTTGGTTAAAGTACAGCCCGTAGATATGTTTCCGCACACCCATCACGTCGAAAACGTGGGGCTCTGGGAGTTGAAATAGACCGCTGGGGTTAAAAAAAACTCTGTGCACTCGATGGTTAAAACTACAGTAAGCGCAGAGAACACAGAGGAGACACAGAGAACACCGAGTAAAAACTCTGCGTCCTCTGTGGTAAAAAACTACAGTAACCGCAGAGAACACAGAGAAGACACAGAGAACACGGAGAAAAAACTCTGTGTCCTCCGTGGTATAGAATTCAAAACATCTTGTCGCGGAAGAAGCCTCTGCGCCCTCTGTGGTTAAAAAACTCTGCGCCCTCTGTGGTAAATATTTCATACCTCTTGTAAATAATAGAAGCCTCTGTGCACTCTGTGGTAAAAAACTACAGTAACCGCAGAGAACGCAGAGAAGACACAGAGAACACAGAGAAAAAACGCTGCGCCCTCTGTGGTTAAATAATATTGTAACTGCCGAATGAACAGCGAATGCCATTAGTCTTCTGACTCCGAAGTAGCTACTCCCAAATCCCAAGCTTTTAATATGTCGTTCCATTCAGCAGGATGAAACATAGCCACAAGCATGCGCCCCGGAATAAAGCCTCCCGATAAACGGTTGCTTAAAGTCACCGCGCACTGGTGGTGCTCCATGTTGAAATAGAAGTTGGTACGAAAGCCATGCCACCAGCCTGAGTGGAACATCCATTCATTTCCTTCCTCATCGATGCGCTTTCTCCAGCCAGAGGCGTAAGCAGTTCCCCTTCTTGCTCTCGCCCATTGGGTGGCGAACATTTGTTCTCTTATGGC
This sequence comes from Flavobacteriales bacterium, assembly GCA_040376005.1. Lineage (GTDB taxonomy): Bacteria > Bacteroidota > Bacteroidia > NS11-12g > UBA955 > JAGXTF01. Next base: position 4,841 of record JBEIRK010000118.1, on the reverse strand, counting down.
TTCCGGAAACAATAGATTCTTGCGCAAGCCCATATAAAACCGGTATAAGTCATACACCGTGCTTACAATATTCTTATCGCCGTAGGTGCCGTCCTGATAATGCGGTTCAAATTCGACTCCATTGCCATAGTGCCCCTTCACTTCCAAATCCTCTACCTTAAAATTAGGATCCAGCACCCGAGTTTTGGTCATACCCAAGGGTTGGAATATCTTGGATTTAAGAAATGCGCCGTAGGCTTGCTTACTCACCTGTTCCACGATAGAAGCCAACAGTATAAAGTTGGTATTGGTATACCGATGTCTTCGGCCAGGGGCATAATAGGATTCAGGATGCTGTTCTTCCAAAACGCGAATTACATCAGAGTTTTTAATCCGTGCCAAGGAATCGCGCAGGTAGGTGTCGCTGAACCAGGTGTACTCAGGCAGGCCTGTGCCATGGTTGAGCAATAATTGAATGGTAATGCCTGGGTAATTCAGCTTGGGGAAGAACTTGCGCAAGCTGTCTTGCAGGGATATTTTGCCCTCATGCACCAGGATCATGATAGCAGTGGCGCAAAACGGCTTGCTAATGCTTGCAATCTGCATTGGCATGTCTGCGAGTAATGGTTTGGCGCTGTCTGCAAGCCCGGCCGACCAAACATAGAAACTGTCGTGGTCTGCCAGCAGGGTTATACCGCTGTAATGGGTCCTTTTATGTAATGCGTTCCAAAAGGCGTCTAAACGGTCATGCGTGGACCTGGATACCCCTTGCGAAAAATCTACGTGCAACAATACTTTGGGCGCAGGCACCAAGGCTTGTGGTGCAGATTTTTTCCCCTGACAAGCCCATAAGGCAAGCAAAAGTAAAAGGAGGGTAGTGCGCACCGGACAAATTTAAGGCTCTCAAGCCTGTAAATACCGACTTGTATAAGCTGTGAATAATTTAGAAAAGGCTATGCCTGATTAGGCAAAAGCAGCATCCACAATAGCGGCTTGCTCTTTGTCGTGTACCTTTTTAAAGCCCGTTGCAGGTGAAGCTGAACTTCTACGGCCGTGGTAGGTGAGTTTTACCGGTAGGTCATAGCGGTGCAAATGCAGCCAAGTACCTTGGTTCATGGACTCTTCTTGTACCCAACAGAATTCTGCGCCTTGGTATTTTTCAAAAATAGACTTCAAATTCCATTCAGGAAGGGGATAGAGCTGCTCTATACGCACGATGGCAATGTCCTTGGCGTTGGTTTCTTCCTTTTTGGCAAGCAAATCGTAGTACATTTTGCCAGTGCAGAAAAGCACTTTCCTTACCTTAACTGCGGTGTTGGTATCATCAATCACATCTTGGAATGCACCTGAAGTGAAATCTGTCATTGGGCTCACACATTTTGGATGGCGCAATAAGCTCTTCGGTGTCATGATGATCAAAGGCAATTCAAAGTCGCGTTTCAACTGTCTGCGCAGTGCGTGGAACAAATTGGCAGGGGTACTGCAATTCATCACTTGCATGTTGTTGTTTGCGCAGAGTTGTAGGTATCTTTCTAAGCGTGCAGAACTGTGTTCTGGACCTTGTCCCTCATAACCGTGCGGTAAGAGCATTACCAAGCCACTGTACTTGCCCCATTTCGCTTCTGCGGACGAGATAAATTGGTCGATGATAATTTGGGCACCATTGCTAAAATCGCCAAATTGGGCTTCCCAAATGGTAAGGCCGTGTGGCATGGTGCTGCTATAGCCATATTCATAACCAAGCGCTGCATATTCACTCAGCAAACTGTTGTAAATTGAGAAAGCGGCTTGATTTTCAGAGAGGTGTCTCAATGGAACATACTCATCTTCGCTGTCCTCTTTCTTCACCACCGCATGACGGTGGCTAAAGGTACCGCGTTCTACATCTTGACCTGCCAAACGCACGGGATGTCCTTCATCCAACAAGGAGGCATAGGCCATCAATTCGCCCATGGCCCAATCAAAAGTGCCTGTTTCCAACATTTTTTTGCGGTCTTCAAACAGTTTTTGAACCTTCTTAATCGGGAGTTTGGTATCTGGAATGCTGGTGAGTTTGTCACCCAAATCCATGATTTTGTCTTTGGTAATCGCGGTATTTGCGGGACTTTCGAAATCCTTGGTAGCTGCCTTTCTGTAGCCTTCCCAGGTATTGGGTACTACAGTGGGTTCAGGTTTAAAGTCGCCTTTGGCTTCTTCAAACTTAGATTGCAATAGGTTGCGGAATTCGACTTCCATTTCCTTTGCGATTTCAGCATCAATTTCGCTGCGTTCGAGCAGTTTTTTCTTGTAGATTTCTCTTGGATTGTCGTGGTTGTCGATGAGTTTGTACATCAAAGGCTGGGTGAATCTTGGCTCATCACCTTCGTTGTGACCATACTTTCTGTAACCCAAAAGATCGATGAAAATGTCGCTGTTGAATTCCAAACGGTAAGCCATGGCCAATTTGATGGCATGCACCACAGCTTCCACATCATCACCATTTACGTGTAACACAGGGCACATGGTCACCTTAGCAGCATCTGTGCAATAGGTGCTGGTGCGCGCATCTTCATAATCCGTGGTAAATCCAATTTGGTTATTGGTTACTACGTGAATGGTACCACCCACATTGTAGCCTTCGAGCCCACTCATTTGCACTACCTCATAAATAATTCCTTGACCTGCAACAGCAGCATCGCCATGGATGAGGATTGGGCAAATTTTATCTTTCTGGTTGTTGTATTTGGTTTCGAGTTTGGCGCGTACAATACCTTTTACCACAGGATTTACTGCTTCCAAGTGGCTGGGGTTGTCTGCCAAGCGCAGGTGTACCATTTTTCCGCTTTTTGTAGGAATATTGGTGCTGTAGCCCAAATGGTATTTCACATCTCCTTCAAAATCAGAATCGGTTTGGAAGACCTTGCCTTCAAACTCGGAGAAAATGGCAGCATAGGTTTTGTTAAAGATGTTTGCCAATACGTTTAGGCGGCCGCGGTGCGCCATACCCAATACAAATTCTTCCACACCCAAGCCTGCACCGTATTGGATGACTGCATCCAAAGCGGGAATAAGACATTCCAATCCTTCTACAGAGAAGCGCTTTTGTCCGATGTATTTGGTATGAATAAAGTTTTCAAATACTGTTGCTTGATTGAGTTTTTGAAGAAAATGCTTCTTTTCGTCAGTAGTAAGTTCGGGTATGTTGCGGGTGCCTTCAAAGCGCGCCTGTAGCCATTTTCTGCGGCCAGGTTCGCGGATATACATGTATTCGCAGCCAATACTTTGGCAATAGGTTTTTTCGAGTAGGGCAATAATGTCCTTGAGTTTTGCGCCTCCAAGACCTACTTCATTGCCTGCGTTAAAGCTTTTCTCCAAGTCTGCCTGCTCAAGACCGAAATTTTCAATATCCAAGGTGGGCGAATATTTGCGGCGTTCGCGCAGGGGGTTTGTTTTTGCAAACAAATGACCACTTTGACGGTAGGCATGGATCAAATTCATGACATGGATTTCCTTAGCTGCGTCTTCGCTAATTGCGGCGCCGCTTTCCATGCGTTGGGCACCGAGGTCAAAGCCTTCAAAAAACTTGCGCCAGCCAAAGTCTACACTTTCTACGTCGGATTTGTACTGGTTGTACAAGTGTTCAAGTGCCGATGGGTCGGCGTTTTGCAGGTATGAGGTATCAGGAGATGACATGTCTTGTTTTATCTATAACAATGGGGCTACAAATTTAGTTCAAAAGGCTGGTTCAACACCAAGAAATAAGTAATTGATTATGTATAGGTGAAAAAATATCGGGAAGGTTTTAAAAATTGACAATCCGATATTATCTTTGGAGGGTGGAAAGTTGGTTTCCTAGTGAAGGTATAACAGGTCAAATGCGCAACAGGTTGTTGGCTAAAAAACAGCAGCTTGACGAGTTGCGCCCATTTTCCGCGTCGGCACTTCAGCGCTTAAAGGATGATTTTGCGATTGAATGGACTTACAATTCAAACTCCATAGAAGGCAACACTCTCAGTTTAAGAGAAACCCGGGTGGTGCTTCAAGATGGTCTTACAATTGGAGGTAAATCCCTTCGTGAGCATTTTGAAACCCACAACCACCATAAGGCTATTGCTTGGTTAGAGGAGTTGGTAAAACCCAATCATAAACTGTTAAGCAGGGATATTCTTCATTTACATGCAATGGTAATGCAATCAATTGATGATGAATTTAAAGGCCGCTTTAGAAATGGTAGGGTTAGAATTACGGGTGCTAATTTTATTCCTCCCAATCCACTTAAGATTGCCGAACTCATAGATGAATTGGTACAATGGGTAAATCAAAATCCCCAAAATTTAGATCCAATTGGTTTGGCGGCAGTTTTTCACCACCGGTTTGTTTGGATACACCCTTTCTTTGATGGAAATGGGCGCACTGCAAGGTTGGCCATGAATATTATTTTGCTCAGCAAGGGTTATCCGCCGGCAATTATTTTAAAAGTGGACAGAGCCAAATACTATGAATCACTCAATTTAGCAAATACTGGAAAATGGGATAAATTGATGCTGCTCATGGCGCAGGCAGCCGAAAGAAGTTTGGATATATATCTTTCCTCCTTAGGCGGCAATAATGAAGATTTTTTACCCCTTTCTGAATTGGCAAAAGAACCTAAAATGCCCTATGGGCAAGAGTATTTGAGTTTAATGGCAAGGCAGGGGAAAATTGAAGCATTTAAAGAGGGGCGTGTTTGGTACAGCAGCAAAGAAGCAGTGCAACGTTATTTAAATAAATGATATATTTACAGCGTGTTCAAAAGAAAGAACTTCTTAATTTTGAAAAGCAATAAACAATTACTGTGCTTATTTTTAGCATTGAATTTATTAACTGGAATTAAAACGTATTCT
>JBEIRK010000077.1:0-13045 GCA_040376005.1 Flavobacteriales bacterium | reverse complement strand
TGAGATAAGCGCTGAAAGCATCTAAGTGCGAAACTCATCACAAGATTAGCTTTCTTTTAAGGGTCGTAGGAGACTACTACGTTGATAGGCTACAGGTGTAAAGGCAGTAATGTCATAGCCGAGTAGTACTAATTACCCGTAAGCTTACCAAATTTCATGAATTCTTATAATTTCTTATTTCCAGCATTCGTCATTGACCGTAAAGATCTTATGGTGACTATGGCGAGGGTGTCCACCTCTTCCCATTCCGAACAGAGAAGTTAAGCCCCTCAGCGCAGATGATACTTGGGTAATACCTGGGAAAGTATGACGTCGCCGACTTTAATTAAGCCTCACGCAAGTGGGGCTTTTTTTTTGCCCTATATGGATCAAAAAAAAATACTAGATTCCCAGTTGCTTAGCTTCATCCCAGTAAAGGTCCATTTCTGTTAATGTCATATGCTTGAGCTCTTGATTGTTTTCTTGGGCACGTTTTTCAATAAACTCAAACCTGTTTTTGAATTTGCGATTCGTTAATTCCAATGCGTCATCCGGATTGATACCCGCTTTGCGAGCATAGTTCACTAAAGCAAACATCAGATCCCCAAATTCTTTCTCCTTCTCCTTTGAGGTTGGGGCGGTTTCAAATTCCAGCATTTCTTCTTTTACTTTGGCATAGGCTTCTTCGGCTGTATCCCAATCAAAACCTACACTCGATACCTTTTCTTGCATTCTATATGCTTTTACTAGAGAAGGCATGCTTTTCGGTAGTCCTTGTAATACACTTTTCCTTTCGTTGCCTTTTTCTTTTAACTTGATTTGTTCCCAATTCTGCTTAACTATTTCTGAAGTATTGGCCGATACATCTCCGTAGATATGTGGGTGGCGTCGTATCAGTTTTTCGCAGAGTGAATCAATAACTTCACCCATGCCGAAATGGCCTCCTTCTTCGCCTATTTTAGCGTAGAATACGATATGCAATAGAATGTCACCAAGCTCTTTCTTTAATTCTGGAATATCTCCATCTACAATTGCATCTGACAGTTCGTATACCTCTTCTATACTTAAATGCCTGATACTTTCCCAAGTTTGTTCCCGATCCCATGGACATTTCTCTCTCAATTCATTCATGATTGTGAGTAGGCGGTCAAACTGTTGTAGAACTTCTTCGCGATTCATAAGGCAAAGTTAAGCATGTACTGCGCTGTACTGCCTTGTTGAAGAAGAGAATTTGTTTTGGTTGTATCCCTTAGGATGTCTAGAATAAGAATATTCGATTCACTGTGGAATTCAATTATAACTTTGCCAATTTGTTCTCTAGGAATAAATCGGCTAATACTATAGCAGTCATAGATTCAATGATAGGGACAGCACGGGATAAAACACAAGGATCATGTCTTCCATCAATTTGTATAGTAGTTCTTTGTCCGGTTACATCTACCGTGTCTTGTGAGATTTTTATAGATGATGTTGGTTTGAATGCAATTCTGAATGAAATTGTTTCTCCATTGCTGATTCCACCCAACATTCCGCCAGCATTGTTTGAATGGGTGCCGATTCGATCTCCTTTAGCAATAAAGGAGTCGTTGTTTTCCGAACCTTTTTTTTGCGTTGCGTTAAATCCGGTGCCGAATTCAATCCCTTTTACGGCATTGATATTGAGCATGGCATGTCCAATTTCGGCCTGTAATTTACCGAACACGGGCTCGCCTAACCCTTGGGGGCAGTTGCGGACAATACATGTAATCGTGCCACCTAAACTGTCTCCCTGCTCTTTTGCCTCTTCTATTGCTGTTAACATTAGCGCAGCCGCGTTGGGGTCTGGACATCGCACTGGCGATTTATCAATGATGTCTCGAGTTACCGTGTTATCATCAACATTGCTTTGGATGGTATAAATACTATCCACCCATGCGAGGATTTCGATATTGGTTTTGTGCTGAAGGAACTGTTCTGCAATGTTCCCTGCTGCAACCCACCCAGCGGTAATTCTGGCACTGCTGCGGCCGCCACCTCTGTGATCGCGATGCTCGTATTTTTGAATATAGGTAAAGTCTGCGTGCCCAGGCCTGTATACATCCTTTAATGTGTCGTAATCGCTGGATTTTTGACCTGAATTGGGTATGATAATGCAAATGGGACTACCGGTGGTTTTCCCTTCGTATAAACCAGACAGAATCTGGAATTCATCAGACTCAATCCTAGGAGTTGTTATTTTGGATTGTCCGGGACGTCTGCGATTGAGCTGATTTTGAATGGCTTCATTGCTTATTTCTAGGCCTGCAGGGCAACCATCTATAATGGCGCCAATAGCTTCTCCATGGCTTTCTCCAAAGCTGGTTACAGTAAATAAACGCCCAATAGAATTCCTAGCCATGTGAAAGAACAAAGTTACAGTCTCTGAGAGCATTCCAGAAATTCGGGAAGGATTTTTCTACGCATTCGGGATCGTCAATTTCTATTTCTTGTCCCTGAGCAGCAAGCAGTGCGAAACTCATGCATATTCTATGGTCATTGAATGTTTGTATATGAATGATATCCTTATTTATTTCTACTGGATCAGGATACTTTAATTCAAGCATTCCATCAACTTCATTAAGTTCCACTCCAAAAGACTCCAAATTTATCTTTAGTGCATTCAATCTATCAGACTCTTTGTTTCGCAATGATTCATATCCAGAAAATGTAGCAGATAGTTTCAAGGCTGCACATGTGCAAATTACGGCAGGCGCCAAATCAATATTGTTGATGAAATTGAAATGAGGGGTAGGGTTTACAAGTCCCGTATTTCTAATTTGAGTGCCGTTTTGATTCGTTGTAACGACCCCAAGTTGCAGGAACATATCTGCGAGAACTGCATCTTCCTGTAAAGATGGAATATGAAGGTTTGGAAAATGGAATGTTGCATGGGGGTGCAATGCACAGCATTGGTAAAACCAAGCTGCGGAGGACCAATCTTCTTCAATATGTGGTTCTGCTGGTAATTGCGCAGCGCTGCTATCTACTAGAATGGTTTTATCATAATACTGAACTTCTATACCCGCGGCATTCATGCATTTTTCTGTGAGACGAATGTAACTTTGGCTTGAGCATAAGCCCTGAGTATTAATGCGCACTATTGGTGCAATTTGTGGCGCAATGAGCATTAAGGCGGATAAAAACTGACTGCTGATTTCTCTATCAATGGTGAATTCAGCGCCTAATTCTTGGGTTGCGTGTAATCTGAGAGGGAGGTAACCCGTATGTTCCAAGAAAGTAAATTTTACACCATGAGCCTCGAGTGATTGGGTAAGGGGAAGCATAGATCGCTTCTTTAAGCCCTCTGTTCCATGTATTTCAATGTCGAGTTGCATAGCTGCTGCCCAAGCCATAAAAAATCGCGCGGGGGTGGCACCATCTTCAAACCAAACTTTCTCACATGGATTTTGTAAAGCGGCAAATAACAATCGAGAATCTCTAGATTCTGAATAGCGCAGTAATTCAAAGTTGAAGCCTTCCAGTTTAAGATTCGGAAGATGGTATAGAATTAAATACCGATTCACCATGCTTTTGGAAGCAGGTAATTGAATTGAGTAATTACCAATGGGCTCAGATGGAAGTTGAACCCGCAGTGATGGCATAATTCAATAGGGCATGTTGGACAATATCCAGTTCTACAGGAATATCAAATTGCACAGTACCAATGTCACAAGGCAAAGACATATTAATCTTACCAAAAGCGTTTTTCTTATCTTTTCTGAGAAAATCGATAATGATTGAAAAATCTTCCTTATTCATTGAGATCCTTTCAAATACTGCATCTATTCGCGATTCAATTTCCGCATAAGTTTGTTGCGATAACACATGGATATCCACTGCAATTGCACTTTCAATGCGTATTCCAGCAGCAACGGCCTGACCATGTTCTATGTGTTTCCCTTTCATTAAATGCCAAGATTCGATTGCATGCCCAACCGTATGCCCAAGGTTCAACACCTTTCTCAGGCCAGCTTCATGCATGTCGGTTTCTACGATATTCTTTTTGATTTGAATATTGGCTTCTATAAGGTCATTCCATCGTCTTTCATCCTCGATGGGAGGAATTGTTTTGGTCATCTTCCATAATTCGCCTCCACCGATGATGGCATGTTTTATGACTTCCGCCCAACCATTTATCATATGGTGTGGTTCCAGTGTTTTTAGGAAATGGGAGTGGATAATTACAGCCAAGGGATCGGTAAACGTACCAACATAGTTTTTCATACTTCCCATGTTGATTCCGTTTTTAGCCCCAACAGAGGCGTCTACCATCGCCAATAAACTCGTTGGAATATTTATGAAAGCAATACCTCTCATATACGTTGCTGCGCAAAAACCACCAAGATCACTTACAACACCGCCACCCACATTTATCAAGCAAGATTTTCGCGTAGCGTTATGTTCAATCAAGTGGTTCCATACTTGTGTCGCTATATTTAGCGTCTTACTTTCATCCCCAGTTGGGATAGTGATAAAGTGTGCATCTGGAACCCAACGCGCAAGTGCGTCCTTACCCAGTGGTTTTGTGTTGCTGTCTGTTAATGCAAAAACCGCATCATAACGGCCTGGGATGAGCAGGCTATCTAACGCATCCTGAATGTTGTTGCTAAAGTGAATCAACTTTTAATCTTTTCGTACCTAGAAAGATTGGTTGGATCTAGTTGCCCTAGAAGCTCTAGAATACTGTTCTTTTCTGGAACGGTTGCTCCTTTGTATATCTCTACTAATTCGGCATTTTTTGTAGAGAAGAAAGTCTTCTGTATCAAACTGCCGTTTCCATAGGACTCAAGCAAATCTTTCAAAGTTTTTAAACTTTCTGTAATCGCGATTCTAGCGGCTTCTGGATCCTCATAGAATTTGTCCATTCCATTGCGATGGTAGGTGTAGTTCAATTTGCGAACGACCTCAAACCGTTTGTTATTAAGATTTTCAGCAAGGTTGAATCTGTTTTTGATCCCTTTGCCGTCTGATTGATTCCAACCGGGTTTGCCCGACATCAGGTTCACAATATTCTGTGCCTTTTTAAAGAATTCTGAACCTCCAAGTTCACCGTAGCTGTCATAATCATAACCCAATGACATATATATATAATAAGCCAAGAGGGTAGTTAAATCATGCAGGTTTTGGCCTTCTGTAAACTCTAGGTTTTCAAACTCACGGTAATTGAAGGTGACATCTTCATCAGAAAAGTTAAAAACCACTGATTTGAAAGTGGAATTGTAGACAGGTCTATTTACAGTGACTTGCAGGGTGCCTTGAAAATCATTGTTTTGGGAAAAGGCATCTACATTAAAGAAAATCGAAATCTCCAACTTCTCATTAGCTTCAAAGTTGTCTTCCGTCCATTTCTTATTGTTTACAAATTGTTGTATGCTGTTTTGAAGGGTATTGAGTATTTCCTTATTGGTCATTTGCACGCTAGGGGCAACCACCTGAACGGTACTGTTAATTTCTTGTGCCAATACCCATTGGCTAAAGAAAAAAATGAAGAGCAGAAGTAAACGACGCATAGATTACAATATTACTGTATTTTTTGATGGAGTAAATTCGCAGAATCTTGAACGATATCCAAGGCTGCGGATTTCTTACTTTTTAATGGCAATTCGCGTGCCTGATTTGAAGAAATGAGGGTGATTTTGTTGGTGTCGTGTCCAAATCCAGCTCCGGTATCTTTAAGCGAATTCAGGACAATCATGTCTAAGTTCTTGTCTTGCATTTTTTTATGAGCAAATGCTACCTCATTAAAGGTTTCAAGTGCAAAACCTATAAGTACTTGGTTGGCTTGCTTTTTCTTACCCAATCCCGCGAGGATATCTGGGTTTCTTATCAAATGCAGGGTCAGTTGCTCTTCAGACTTTTTTATTTTCTCTTCGGCAATGTCTTGTATTCTGTAATCAGCCACAGCTGCACTCATCACTGTAATGTCGGCTTCGGCAAACAATTCATCGCAGGCAGCTTGCATTTCCAATGCAGATTCAACCCTAAGTAGCTTCACATTGGCAGGTGCGGGTATGTGCACCGGACCCGAAATCAAGCTTACTTCAGCGCCACATGCTGCAAATGTTTCCGCAATGGCATAACCCATTTTACCGGTTGAATGGTTGCTCAAATAGCGCACTGGGTCAATGGCTTCTTGTGTTGGACCTGCGGTGACCAGTACCTTTTTTCCTATAAGGCCTTTAACTGGGGTGAGCAAATCGCCGATATGGTTAAAGATGTCGTCTGGTTCGGCCATTCTCCCTTTACCTACCAAGCCAGAGGCGAGTTCGCCATGTTGTGGTTCTTCAATGAGATAACCTCGGGTAGCAAGCAATTGAAGATTGGATTGCAGAGACTCATGCTCGTACATGTCTAAATCCATTGCAGGTGCCAATAGCACTGGGCATCTAGCAGAGAGTAGGGTGGTAAGGAGCAGATTGTCTGCTGCACCTGCAGCCATTTTAGAAACACTATTTGAAGTGGCAGGTGCGACAACCATAAGGTCAGGCCAAATGCCCAATTCCACGTGATTGTTCCATTGTCCGTGGGAATCAGAAAAAAACTCAGTAAAAACGGGGTTACCTGAGAGGGTAGCTAGGGTTTCTGCGGTTACAAAGCGGTGTGCGGTAGGTGTCATTAACACTTGTACCTCTGCACCTGCTTTTTTTAGCAAACGCACGAGCATAGGTGTTTTGAAGGCGGCAATGCCACCTGTAACACCCAAAAGTACTTTTTTATTAGCCAGGGAGAACATTCGGGTCAGGGCGTCTCCAGTAGGTTTTACCTTCGAGAAACTCCTCAGTTGCCAACAAAGTGGGCTTTGGCATTCTTTCGTACATCAGGGAGATTTCGATTTGCTCACGATTTTCCTGAATTTCTTCTAGATTGTCGGTATCGTTTACAAATGGCTCAAGTCTGTTGCGCAACTCTTCTTTTTGCTTTTCAGCAATCTGATTGGCTCTTTTAGAGATAATAACGGCAGATAGATAGATGTTCTCAGTTTCTGTCTCCATGCTGCGAAGGTCGCGGGTGTCAGCAGTACGTGATATATTGTTACTCATATAGTTTCAGTTAGTTTGGCGATTTCTTTTTCAGTCTTGTCTTTAATTTCCAGCGCATCTTTGTAGAATGCACCGCGGTTACCATTGATGTAATTGTATTCTTTCCAATTCTCCAAGGTTTCGCGGAAGCGTTCCAATTTTTTCTTATCGATGCTATTCACAGCGTAGAGATACTGGGCTTTAACCGCAATATACTCCAATTCTTCTTTTTGATCAATATCCGGATATGACTTCAGGGTAGTTCTGGCCGAAGTAACAGCGGCTCTGTAGTGCCCTTGGTTAAAGTAAGACATTACCCACTCATATTCCTTTTGATGCAGTTTCTTGCGCAGGTCGTCGATGTGGTTGTTGCACAGTGGCGCGTAGCTAGAGTTTGGATAATGGTTGATGAAGGTTTGCAATTCGCCAATGACTATTTTGGTGTTGCTTTGATCCAGTTCATAGGTTCCAATACCCCTGTAATCGCAATACACCGCCATGTATGCACATTCTACCATGCGCTTGCTGCGTGAGAAATTTTCGGTGTAATCTTTGAAGAAAAGTGAGGCATATTCATAGTCACCTAGATGATAGTGGCAATAAGCAGTGTAATAATACACACTCTCCATACTGTCATTTCCACGGTAACTTTCTCTCAAGAGTTCCAATAACTGCAAACTGCGGGCGTAATCCTTCTTGTCGAAATAGGCCATGGCCTTGTTGTATTTCAAGCTGTTGTCCTTGGATTTCAAAACCTTGTTGAAACCACTACAGGAGGCTAAAAATACCAACACGCTGATAAGGATAAAACTGGCCCTCATTTGAACCCGCAAAAATAAGGAATTTACTGCGTATTTCCAATTCATTTATAGCTGTTATACGCACAAGACATCTAATTTGTTACGCTGTTGAAGGGAAGAAAATGCATTTTAAATTTCTGTTAAAAATCTCTTGAAAACTTGTGCATACCGAATGGACTTAGAATATCAATTTTGCAGCAGTGGCAACAATAGCCGAATTACAGACCATCGCGACGCAAGTGCGACGCGATATACTGCGTATGGTACACGCAGTTCAGAGTGGACACCCGGGAGGATCTCTCGGCTGCGCTGATTATTTAACCGCCCTATATTTTCAAGAGATGAAACATACACCTGTGCCATTTTCAGAAACTGGAAATGGCGAGGATATGTTTTTTCTGAGCAATGGGCACATTTCACCCGTTTATTACAGTGTTATGGCCCGCAGGGGTTATTTCCCAGTAACTGAACTTGCTACCTTCCGCAAATTGAATACCCGTTTGCAGGGACACCCAGCAACGCACGAGCATTTGCCTGGCATTCGCATTGCATCGGGCAGCTTGGGTCAAGGCCTAAGTGTAGCCTGCGGTGCTGCGTTGCAAAAGAAACTCGACAATGATCCTAACATGATTTACGTGTTAACGGGTGATGGTGAATTGCAAGAAGGTCAAATTTGGGAAGCTGTGATGTATGCAGCGCACAATAAACTCGACAATATGATTGTTGCTGTGGACTTCAACCAAAAGCAAATCGACGGCACTACCGTTGATATTATGGGCTTTGGAGAGATTGGCAGCAAGTTTGCAGCGTTCGGTTGGGAAGTTGTACACATGGAAGGCAATGACATGCAGGCAGTACTTGATGGCTTGGCAGAGGCGAAAGCTGCGTCAGGAAAAGGAAAGCCTGTGTTGATTGTAATGAAAACTGAAATGGGTATGGGGGTTGATTTCATGATGGGCACGCACGCTTGGCATGGAAAAGCACCTAACGATGATCAGTTACAAAGCGCCTTGACGCAACTCCCCGTTACCGAATTGGGAGATTATTAAATGAAAAAAATAAGCGGAGTTCTGTTGCTGCTCATGATGACCTGCAGCAGTGTGTCTCAGGCACAGGTTGTGAATGCATTTCCTGGCCGAAAAACAAGAGTGTTGTTTCTGCTCGATGGCAGTGGCAGTATGTTGGCAACCATGGGGAATACCAACCGTTGGTCAGCCTCGATTACCATTATGTCTCAGATTGTGGATACCCTGCGCGGTGTTGAGAATCTCGAATTGGGCTTGCGTGTGTTCGGACATACCAAACCCAACGTAGCTCAAGATTGTAACGATACCAAGTTGGAAGTGCCTTTTGCGCCAAACAACCATAAGGCCATGATTACCAAACTCCGCAGTGTGAAGCCATTAGGCTATACGAGTATTACCCAATCTTTGTTGGCCAGTGCGAAGGATTTTCCAGAAGATAAAACAGCCAGAAACATTATTGTGATCATCACCGATGGTGTTGAAGAGTGTAATGGTGACCCCTGCGCCGTAAGTCAAGAATTGCAGAAAAAAGGCATCATGCTGCGTCCTTTTATCATAGGTATTGGCTCAGATGATGAGAAATTCAGATTGGCCTACAGTTGCGCAGGTAGATATTACAATGCCCAAAGCCAAGATGAATTGCAAAAAGTGATTGGGGTAATTATCAATCAAGCGCTGAACAATACCAGTGCTCAAGTGAATCTGCTTGATGCTTCAGGTATGCCTCGTGAAACCAATGTTCCCATGACCATTTATGATGCGCAAAGCGGTGAAATCGTAGAAAATTTGGTGCATACCATGAATGGGAAAGGGGTTCCAGATACCTTGTATTTGGATCCGGTGCGCAAGTACCGCGTAATAGCGCATACCTTGCCAAAGGTTGAGAAAACCGATATTGAAATTATACCTGGTAGGCATAACACCATTGCCCTAGAAACCCCTCAAGGAGATTTGTTTTTGAAGATGGGGGGGATTACCAAATACGGTCGCTTGCAGGCCATTGTGCGTGAAAATGGATCAATGAATACCTTAAACGCACAAGATTTTAATACTTCTACCAAATACATCACCGGAACCTATGACTTGGAAATTCTTACGACGCCAAGAATTATGATGAAGGCGATTCCAATAGAACAGAATAAGACCTTTACCGTAGAAATTCCTACTCCAGGCCAATTGCAGGTTACCTTGTCCAAGGATATTGTGGCTTCAATTTTTGTTGTTCGCAACAACCAAATGGAATGGGTTAAGGACTTAGACGACAATCAAACGGCGCAGAATTTCCCCATACAGCCGGGAGATTATAAATTGGTGTATCGCCCCAAAAGCGAAACGCGAACCATGTATACCAAAACCAAAGAGTTTAAAATCATTTCAGGTAGCAATACCATAATAACACTATAAAGAACACAGAACAGAATATGAAAAAAATTGAAGTAACCGGTCACAAAGACACACGCAGTGGTTTCGGCGATGGCTTGCTAGAAGCGGGCAGAAAAAACAGCAATGTGGTGGGCTTGTGCGCTGACCTTACTGGGTCTTTGATGATGGACGGTTTTCAAAAGGAATTCCCAAGCCGGTTTTTCCAAGTGGGTATTGCTGAAGCCAATATGATGGGCTTGGCTGCGGGTTTGGCTACTGGGGGCAAGATTCCATTTACAGGAACTTTTGCGAACTTCTCTACAGGAAGGGTATATGACCAAATTCGCCAAAGCATTGCATATTCTGATAAAAACGTAAAAATCTGCGCTTCTCACGCGGGACTTACCCTAGGTGAAGACGGTGCTACCCACCAAATTTTGGAAGATATTGGCATGATGAAAATGCTTCCAGGTATGGTGGTGATTAATCCTTGTGATTATAACCAAACCAAGGCTGCTACGCTTGCGATAGCGGATTACTTCGGTCCTGTGTATTTGCGTTTTGGCAGACCGAAATGGCCTATTTTCACCGATGCCAATCAGAAGTTTGAGATTGGAAAAGCACTGATGATTTCCGAAGGTACGGACGTGAGCATTTTCGCAACGGGTCATCTTGTGTGGAAAGCCATACAGGCGGCTGAAGCACTTGCTGAAAAAGGCATTTCTGCTGAAGTTATAAATATTCACACCATCAAACCATTGGATGCTGAGGCTGTGTTGAATTCTGCGCGCAAAACCCGCTGTGTGGTGACTGCAGAAGAGCACCAAATGAACGGTGGATTGGGCGATAGCATTGCACAATTGTTGGTTCGCAACCTGCCATTGCCATTGGAAATGGTGGCAGTAAACGACAGCTTTGGCGAAAGCGGAAAACCAGAAGAACTGCTGGTGAAATACCACTTGGATGCGCCTGATATTGTAGCTGCCGCAGAACGCGCTATTAGTAGGAAGTAATTTCTATTCCGTATTTTTGAACAGCATGAGATCCAAATTGGGTTTTTTCATACTGTTTGTATTGATTGTGCCGTGCGCACATGCCCAACAATTTTATGCTACTCCGCGCAATAACGCTTGGGAATTGTGTGCTTGGACAAAGCTGGATTTTACCTATATCTCTTCACATGGACAAGTATTTAGCACTGCGAAAAACGCGGGTGCACGGCGACTGTCTTCTTCGCGAATAGTACCGTTTTACAATGGTAAAATAGAAGTATCATTCGATATCTACAGCTTTCGCGGGGATTGTAGCCGCCTAAAGCCTGGAGACAGCATTCACCTTCGCGTGGGTTTTTATGGTAAAGGACACCGACATCATCCCTTATTTTGGGACACCGCAATGCGCTGGCCCGGGGTGGAAGCCTACATGGTGTATCCGCAACAGGAAGTGGTCTCACCGGGCGACAATCCAATTGAAAAAGTATTCATCCGCGGAACCGATAGCAGCAATTGGCGCGCGTTGCAAGGAACCTCTGACTTTTACCCCTTGCAGTTTATAGGACAAGGCAATCCGACATGTGCAGTTCCAGATAGAATGAAAATACCCGCATCTTACTATGATTCACTGTGGATATGGAACATGCGCTACCGCGATGGATCTGTGATTGTTTCAGATACGATTACGGTGAATTATTCCTATAGATTGACCTATTTGGGACGTGGTGAGGATGGGCACTCCGGAAGTGATGGAAGTGATGGAAGTCAAGGAAGTACTGGAGAAGCCGGAAATGGCGGTGATGGCGGGGACGGTGGTTGGCATGGTGGCAATGGCCTGGATATTCAAGTGTACCTCAATAAACTCCCGCACCGTAATCTTTTTAAGGTAAAGGTAGTTTCTGAAGACGGGGTGAAGCTGTATTATATCAATTTACTCGACTCACAATCCAGGATTGTGTTGGATGTTTCTGGTGGTCATGGCGGAGAGGGTGGAGATGGGGGTGATGGGGGCGCAGGTGGTTTGGGCGATTCAAACAACAGTATTGCACAAGGAGTTCCTGGTCCTGGCGCCGGCGGTGGCGATGGAGGTAATGGTGGAAAGGGTGGAAGCGTTGTCGTATTTCTAGATACTGAAAGCAAGCCACTTGCTCATAAAATCACGGTACTGAACAAAGGCGGAAATGCGGGTAGAGGCGGTGATGGTGGAAGTGGGGCGCCTAATGGCGATGATGGAAGTCGCGGGGATACTGGGGAAGACGGTCCAGCAAGTGTCTTTCAAGACTGGGAGCCTTGAGTAGCTATTTTTTTAAAGCTGTTATGGTAATGAATTTCCCATCGCAACTGGCAGTATCTACTTTGTACAGAATCTGCACCTTTACAGGAAATTGAGTGCTGTCAGTAATGCCTAATTCTTCCCAATTGTTGCGAACGATTTTGTATGCCGCTGCATAAGGTTCTGTAGTGTCGGAAAAGGTAATCATAGGGCCACCACAGCACATGCATTTGCGAAAATCAATACCTGTTATATAGGCTGCTGTATATCGGGGTGCATAGGATTTCTTTTTGCAAGAAGCCGCTGATAAGGCAAGGCCTATGCAAAGAATAAATACGTGTTTCATCCTTTATTGAATAAATGTGCCGTCTGCTTTTAAGCGCACAACAAACATAGCGCGACCATTTTGAAAAATATTAGTTCCCGAATACTCACCAGAAATAAACAATTCATTGTTACCCACAGCGGTTACGTGTTGGGGGAAATCGAAGCTCGGACCTCCAAACACTTTAAAGTTCATGATTTTTCCTGCGGCATCTATATGGGCAAATAGTGCATCTTGATTTCGGGTTTGATT
>JBEIRK010000149.1:0-5321 GCA_040376005.1 Flavobacteriales bacterium | reverse complement strand
TACATATTGTTGTCGCTTGTACTTACCGGTGCGGTTCATTATAAAAAATTTGACGGTATAGGCGATCCGCTTGCATTTATTTTTGAGAAGGATAATTTGAATGTGGGTTGGATGCAGTTTCTAGTTGCGATTTGCGCCGTTGTAGCCATGAGCAGTGTATTGCTTGTTTTTCAAATGGGACAGCCCCGTATATGGATGAGCATGAGCCGTGATGGATTGTTACCAAAGAAGTTTCAAGAGATACACCCGAAATATAAGACCCCTAAGTTTGCCACCATTCTCACAGGATTGGTCGTAGGGGTGCCGCTATTGTTTACGGATAAAACCTTTGTGCTGGATTTTACATCTATCGGCACCTTATTCGCATTTGTTTTGGTGTGTGGAGGTGTGCTGCTAATCCCAGCACGAGAAAAAACCAAAAATAGGTTTCACCTTCCAAAATGGAATAGTAAATATGTTTTTCCTGGGATTGTACTGTTTACTGTGATTTTTGTAGCCATTCAATTTCCCAATTATTTCACGGATCTTTTCCAATTTAGTCTCCCGAGTTCAGCCGCTGCTGGACTTACTGAGTCTGCTTTGGAGGATAAATTAATAGCCTTAAGAACCTATAATATTTCTAGTCTTATTTTTTGGATGTTGTGCCTCGTTTTTTCTATTCAAGCATTTAGAAAAAATTGGTCATTAATCCCACTATTGGGGCTCACTTCCTGCTTATATTTGCTTACTGGAATGACCGCAAACAATTGGATGTGGTTTTTTGCTTGGTTTGGAATAGGTTTGGTTATTTACTTTACATATTCCCGCAAGCACAGCAAATTGGCAACCGCATGAAGAAAGAGAGAAATATTGGAGAAGTTATAGAAGCCATGTTCGAAAAGTACCGCATGAAGCAAAAAATGCATGAGGTACAGCTGGTGAAAATTTGGGAAGAAATTACAGGCCCTTTAATTTCAAAACATACTACAGAATTAAAATTGGTGAACAAAACCCTCTATGTGACCTTTGACAATGCACCCTTAAAAAATGAAATGATGTATCGAAGGTTTCAACTTATAGAGGCGGTGAACCAGGCACTTGGTCAAGTGGTTGTAGAAAAGATATTTATCCGCTAGTGGTAGTTTTTACTCTCATTCCTTGGTCTGGTTTTGAGCTGACTGAACTATCAGCAGCACTGGCTTCCGGTTCGCTGGCATTTGTCCTTTATTGGTTTGTATCTATTTCTGAAAAACTTGCTACAGGCTATTTTGGTAACGGAGGACTACGAAATTTTAACTTTGTAATCTTCTCAAAGTATTTTGGTTTTGCTGTATTCTTTTTGGCTTGTATTGCATGTGCCATGCTGTTCCCAGAAAGTCTTTCATTCAACATGTATTTCGCACAAGGAAACCTTGTTCAAAGCATATATTGGATTCTAGGCATGGGAGTGCCATTGATTATAGCAGCCTGGTTTAGTGGTGCTAATCCTATCATACAAGCCAAATATCCTGAAGCAAAATTGGAGTATTGGTCAGCTTCACAAGCGACAAAATTTGCACTTGCCTGGTTGTTTTATCTGCTCGGATATGAATTGTTATTCAGAGGTCTTTGGTTCATAGGACTGGTTCCTGTTTTGGGCTTTTGGCCAGCTATTTTCCTGAATGTCTCATTGTACAGCATTACCCATATCCCTAAAGGTCCCGACGAAGCCATAGCTGCTATACCCGTAGGTTTCTTATTGTGCTTAGCTACTTATTCTACAGGGAGTGTTTGGTCTGCAGTGTGTATACATGTTTTAATGGCATGGTCTGGCAATTATTTTGCATGGAAACGTGTAAGTAAAAATACTTAAAATAATGCAAATTTGTATTCGCAAATGAGGGTATTTGTTACGGGTGCAACGGGACATATTGGCGCTTGGCTTGTAGCCGAGTTGGATCAGAAGGGGTATGATATAGTAGCTGGGGTTCGGAACCCAGAAAAAGCACGTTTTCTTGAATCGAACCATTGCAGCACCGCAAGTTGTGATTTGTCTGATGTAAATACACTTGCACAAGCCATGAAAGGCTGCGATATGGTATTTCACCTAGCCGCATTTGCTGCAGTTTGGTCAAAAGATCCCAGTCTCTTTGAACGCACCAATACTGAAGGAACAGAAAATGTGCTCAAAGCCGCAACAATGGCTCATGTAAAACGGGTGTTGATTTGCTCCTCCGCAGGCAATTTTGGTCCTAGTAGAGAAGGCGTTGTTACGGAAAATACAAATCGCAAATTGCCCTTTTTCAATGCGTATGAAAGAACCAAGGCTGCAGCTGATGAAATTGCCTTGCGTTTTTTACCCAGTCCAGAAATTGTGATTGTTTATCCCACACGTGTGTATGGTCCCGTAAAACAAGGTGAAGCCGCTTCTTTGACCTTGTTGATTTCTAGGATTGTACTTGATCATTTTCGATGGATTCCCACTTTGGGGAATAAAATAGGGAACTATGTCTATGTGCAGGATGTAGCATTAGGTATGATAGCAGCAGCAGAAAAGGGGAGGTCCGGAGAAAAGTACATTCTCGGTGGGGAAAACACGACTCTTACGCAACTCTACCATGCCGTGCGCAAAGAGGCCGGATTGAGATTGCGGTTTTTCCATATTCCCATGTTTATCATCAGATTCATACTCTTTTTGGAATATCTAGGCACCCTAGTTGGCAGAAAACCACGTCTTACCAAAGATTGGCTGGCTAAAATCGTATATGATTATAAGGTGAGTGCTGAAAAAGCTGAAAATGAACTGGGCTACAAATCCATCTCCCTAGAAGACGGATTGCATAGAACCATACATTGGCTTAGGACAACAAAATAAGCCTATTCGCTTACTTCGTTGGTTCGCAAAATACATTGAATCATATTGGCGCTGAAGTGTCCTGCTATTTGTTGTATGAAGGCTTGGAACTCTTCTACCGCATCATGGTTGGCACTGTCGGATATGGTTCTGAGAATACTAAATGGGATGCCGTGTTCATAGCAAACTTGCGCAACAGCTGCACCTTTCATATCAACACAAAGTACCCCAGGCAGGTCTTCTAGCATTTATTTTTTGTCTTTTTCTTCGCTAAAAAACCGATCACCACTTGCAATTAAACCACAATGCACTGTTGGAAATTGAATGTGAAATTTATCCAAGTCTGAAGCCTGTATATCACGAAATAATTGCTTTGATTCAATCGCATGAATTATCGCATCTTTTGCTGTTCCTACCCTGGCTTCATCAGCCTGTATCGCGGTTACACAAATCAAAGGAGTTTCAAAACGATGGAAAATGGGAGTTGTATCCATGTCATGTTGTATGAAGGATTGACCAATTACGATATCCCCAACTTTTAATTGCGGTGCAATGCCACCCTCTACTCCAGTGAAGTAAATTTCAGTGACTCCAAACTTGTGTATGAGTTGTTGAAGGAGTTGCTGCAGCGGCTACTTTACCCCATCTGCTGGCGCAAAGCACTGCTTCATGATTGTTTAGATGGCCAAGTACAAAGGTGCGTCTGCCTAACTCTATTTCTGTGCACGGATGTAGTTATGCGTGGATGTTGCGGATCTCTTCATCCATAGCCCCCATAATTCCTATGCGTCTCATTGAGTGCTCAATATAATGAAATCAAATGTATTCATAGGCGTGGTGCCCATTGCAATGATTACTCTGTTGCTTCCTTGATGAAACGGAGGGTTTTTGCCTGCGAGGTTGTTTCGATTTGAATGTTATATAAACCTTGTTTCAACCCCCTGATGTTGATGCTTGTTTCATTTCCATCCATCACAATTTGCCCTGTTTGTGAGATGATTCGGTATGAGAAAATCTCCTCTGGGATTTGTAAATACAACATGTGGATGCTGGGGTTGGGGAATAGCCTCAAATCACCCTGTATTGGAGTGTGGGTATTGATTGTGCCGCTGCCTCTAACCATCTTAAACTGCCAGAAACCCTGTCCATAGTTAATCGCTGCTGTTAAGCGATTTGCCGTTAGATCTAATTGATAGGACCGGGTATTGGGAACTGGACTTCCACTAACCAATTCACCGCTGTTGGTGGCTTTGGGCAATCCTAAAAACAAACCTTTGCCATCAATCACCAATTGGCCATTCACGCTGTCTACATACCACTTGCCTGTCAGGTTCCCATCGAAGGGCGCTATAGGTGCACTACAGCCTTCCTTGCCCGCATTCTGCCATCCTTCTAACCATGTGGAAGTGCCCATGATATTGCGGAAACTGCCGTCTTTGTTTATTTGGTATACGTCATCGAACAAACAAGAACGTGTGGTCACATCGGCAATGCTGTTACTCCACCAATACAGGTTGGCGAGATTTGGTCCCACCGCCATCGAATTTGCTACAGGCTCTATTACCCAATTGCCAGTCAAGGAAAGGGCCGAGAAGGAAATGCTTTTGCTTTTGGTACTGCTGCCACTATTGTCTGTAGCTTCTGCCTGTGCCGTGTAGTTCCCGAAGCTCACTTGCAGTCTGTGTTCATATGGAGCCGAAGTATCTGTGGCTACAGAATCGCCATTTACGAAGAAGGTTACCCGCTTTATGCTGCCATCCAAATCCTCCGCTGAAGCTTGAATTGTAACCCATTGGTTTTCGATCAGCGTGGCACCTGAAATGGGACTACTGATATTGATTTCAGGAGCTACATTGCCGCCGTCTTGTACAAAAATGAAAACTTCATTGTAATCACTGTTCTCGCTGTCGTTTACGGTCAATCGCACTTTGTAGACCCCTTTGCGGAGATTCTTGAAAGTGGCTTTGGATGAAGCAGAGTTTTTGATTTGGAGCTTGGACGGTCCGTATATCTGCGTCCATTGATAAATTATATATCCTAAAGAACCTGCAGTACTCTTACTTCCATCACAAATGGCGCTATCTGCCGTGCTGGGGTATGAAATATTACCGCCCGCTTTGGCAATAGGAAGGGTTTTCGGCAATGCAGAAATACGGGTGAATTGCGCATTGCTGATGTTCATTCCACCGTCATCGTAACTAAATTTTAAGATTCTTCTTCCCACAGTCATGGGCAGATTTTTAATGCTCACAGAGCCAAAGGATTCCCATTTTCCAGTGCTTGGAAAAGTAATATTCTCTGCGAGCAATTTGTCATCCAACCACATCGAGAATTTACCAGCCGTTCCGGTGTTGCCCGCGGCATATCGCAATGCACAATTATACAATCCATCTTGTTGCACATTGACTGTGTACTCTGTCCATTCGCCCGCATCAATCCAAGTAAGGATAGCACCTTCTTGTGCATCATTACTCACATCAGCGGATTCACTGGTTCGGAAATTTCCAAG
>JBEIRK010000232.1:0-2145 GCA_040376005.1 Flavobacteriales bacterium | reverse complement strand
TTTGTGTATACGCTTACCATTTGCATGAAAAGCTTCAATAAAAATACCATAATTCCCCGGCGACAATGGCATGCCTTCCACGTCATCGCCTTGCCAAATAAGCGTGCCCTCTTGTTCTGCGTAATAATTAGAAAATGGTTGTGCCATGAGCAATCCAGACTCTGTGAATACACGCATGGATATGAAATAACCTGCTTCTTGCAAGCTGTAGTTGATACTTAAGTAGTCGTTTTTGCCGTCATTGTCGGGTGTGAACCAATTTAGCTCCATGCTAAACATACCATTGCTGGATGGGGTGCTCTGCTGTGAATTGGCTAAACCAGGGGTGCCAAAGCCGGCTGATTCTGCAGCACTGGTCCATTTGTCTCTTTGGGATGATAAGGCCTCAGGTATGATTTTTTCTAAACTTATGCCATCTTTATCGTCAACCACCGGGCTGTGCATATTGTCGTCATATGAGAATCGATCGATAACCGTTCCAAGATTGTTTAAAAGCCCACAGTGCCCCTTATCGTTGGGGTAGGTAGGAAGGGTGTTGATTTTCAACAATGATGCCTTCCTGTGGCTCTTATACTGTTGTATGAGTTGCTCGGGGTTTTCAGTGATTGCTACCAATTCGCCTGGGAATAGCGTATGACCCTCTGGCGCAATCTGATAGGCTTTGTCAGGTAGTCCTTGTTCGTCAAAATTCACAATCCAGGTGCTGCCTAGGTCCAAAATGCTGTCTGATTGATTGTAAATCTCTACATAATCGGATCCATCGCCCTTGGGGTCAAAAAGGATTTCATTAATCAACAAGGCTGCAGCAGGTATGCTGCGATACCCAATTCCTACTTGAAATTGGATGCCCGTTTTTAGGGCTCCATAACAGGCAACAATGCTGTCAATTTTCAAGGTATAGGCGGTGTTGGTAGTAAGTGACTTGCTCAGCAGCAGGTCAAAACTGAAACTTTGTAGATTAAAATTATTAATTCTTGTAATCGCGATGCTGCTAGGTTCTACAGTGAAATATGAAGTGCGCA
This sequence comes from Flavobacteriales bacterium, assembly GCA_040376005.1. Taxonomy (GTDB): domain Bacteria; phylum Bacteroidota; class Bacteroidia; order NS11-12g; family UBA955; genus JAGXTF01. The sequence continues at coordinate 1,123 of JBEIRK010000232.1, read as the reverse complement.
ACTGCATGCTGTCGGCTGGTGCGTTGCAATATACACGCAAGGTATTTGGGGCAACAGGATACACACGCAGCACTTCAAATTCGGGAAGCGCAGGTATTGAAGTGGCTGTGGTGTTTACTTCTCCCGGACTGCCGCCTGTGTTTGTGTTGCTGCTCCAATTGCCATCACCGATGCAATACACCGTGGTGTCTATTAATTCTAGGCTCCAACCCCCTGCTTTTTTAAGTCCATCTTTATGCCAATTTTCTGAATAATACAGCGCATGAATGCTGCGACCCGCGCTGTCACTTAATGAAATAAAATCTGCGTCATTGTTTAATGAGGGGAAACTGCTACACCCAATCCAAAGGCGCTTTGGCGCTTGCAATCCAGTATTGCTATTGCGCGTAAGCACTGCATAAGAATAAGGTGGCAGGACTGAGTCAGGCAAGGCAATTCGGCTGCTTGCATCCGCAAAAAAAATACCTTTTAGATCAATGAATTTAGATGAAGTGTTTTTAATTTCTACATACTCAGCCTCTGGCAATATACCTACAGTGGGAGTGGGATTAGCCATAATTTCAGTGAAAATAATATCTCCTATTTCTGCCTTTTGTATGAAGGTAGAAAAGAAAGATACTTGGTGCACTGTTGCCGCGTTTCCGGCCAAATCTGCTGTACCAGAATTTTGAATAAAATAAAGGGTATTTGTGTTTATTGCTGAAGCAAATTGCAATTCTATCTGTGACGGTGTGGTAGAATTTTGAATGGCGCTTATCGGCGCTGTACTTCCATTCAATAAAAATTGTGAGGCATTAAAAGTGCCAATAGATTCGTTAAATTGTATGTGTACCTTATCCGGAAAAATGAATTGTGCAGCACGCATTTTAGGTGCAGTTATATCCGGTTTTGGATTGCCAAACCAAATATTATCAATGTAATGTTTGCCAATGACCGTAGTACCGTTTTGCACAATTTTAATTCCTGAATATTTCGCGGTTTTCCAAGTGCTGTCAATGGCTTTGCCTTGTATGCTAAAACTTTGAGAACCAAAAATAGCATAGGATAATTCCCATTCCCAATTTGCGTTTTTGACAATTTTAATGGTGTAATAATTGCTGGTTTTATTTAATTCTCCATCCGC
>JBEIRK010000123.1:0-7216 GCA_040376005.1 Flavobacteriales bacterium | reverse complement strand
TTTGAGGATTACGGATGTGGACCCTATAGACTTGGACCTGTATTTTGAGAGGTTTATCAATCCATTTCGCACTTCCCCACCCGACTTTGATTTGGATTTTAGTTGGCTTGACCGCGACCAAGTGACGGCGTATATATTTGAAAAACACGGGCGGGAGCACACCGCCTTATTGGCGACCTACAGCACCTTTCAGGCCAACGCGGTGGTGCGCGAATTGGGCAAAGTATTTGGGTTACCCAAAGAAGAGATAGACCACTTGCTAGACAAACCCACCTATTTCTCGCCTTCCATGTTAGAGGAGCAAACGGGAGAAAAGATACAGCGGGGCAAGGGGGTGTATTCGCAGCCAGGGATTGGGGAAAGGCCCCAATTGGGCAAACATGTACGGCGGGAGCAGCGGGAAACGCTAACGGGCAAAATCATGCGGTATGCGCACCGCATGCACAGCATGCCCAACTACCGCAGCATACACGCTGGCGGGGTATTGATCTCGGAAAAACCCATATACTATCATTCAGCATTAGACATGCCTCCCAAGGGCTTTCAGACCGTGCAGTGGAGCATGTTGGAGGCGGAGGACTTAGGGTTGGCCAAATTCGACATTTTAAGTCAGCGCGGCCTGGGTCATATTAAAGAGGCCATACACATTGTGAGGGAGAATCGGGGGATAGAGGTAGACATACACCAGATACAGGCTTTTAAGGAAGACGAGAGAATTCGGAGGTTGATACGCACAGGGCACACTACGGGTTGTTTTTATGTGGAGAGTCCGGCGATGCGGCAATTGCTGCGCAAGCTGAAGTGCGAAGACTACCTCACCTTGGTGGCAGCCAGCAGTGTGATACGGCCGGGGGTGGCGCGCAGCGGCATGATGCGTGGCTATATCGAGAGGCACATACATCCCGAAAAGCGGAAAGAGGCGCATCCTGTGATGATGGAGATTATGCCTGATACGTATGGGATCATGGTCTATCAGGAAGACGTGATTAAGGTGGCGCATCATTTTGCAGGATTAGGATTGGCAGAAAGCGACGTACTTCGTCGGGGGATGAGTGGAAAATTCAGGAGCAGGGAGGAGTTTCAGAAGGTGAAAGATCGTTTTTTTGAGTTGTGCAAAGAGAGGGGGCACAGCGACACCCTTGCTTCGGAGGTATGGTTCCAGATAGAGAGTTTTGCGGGATACAGTTTTGCCAAGGGGCACAGTGCCAGTTATGCGGTGGAAAGCTATCAAAGTTTGTACTTAAAGGCCTATTATCCTCTTGAATTTTATGTGGGGGTCATCAACAATTTTGGGGGATTTTACCGAACGGAGTTTTATGTGCATGCTGCGCGCATGTGCGGGGGCGATGTGCAGGCGCCTTGTGTAAACCGCAGCGGGCACCTCACGCAATTGGGGGAAAAGACATTGTACTTAGGCTTTGTGCATGTGGCTTCGCTAGAGCAGAAATTGGTGCAGCGGCTGGTACAAGACCGGCTTGCGCATGGCGTGTACAGGAGCTTATTTGACTTCAAAGAGAGGGTAGATCCGGGCTTAGAGCAGTTGAAGACCTTGATACGCATAGGTGCATTCCGCTTTACGGGCAAGAACCGCAAAGCGCTGATGTGGGAGGCGCATTGGCTCACGCAGAAGAAGCTTGCAGCGGCATCGCGCAAGGGGAAAAAGGCCAAAGAGGAGCACATTGCAGAAGCTGGTGGGGATAGCGTATCCGGTGTGCTTATGGCCTTGGACGTGCCGCCGGTGCAGTCTGTATTGTTTCGCGAAGCGCCCAAGGCATTTGTATTACCAGCATTGGAATATGACGGCATAGAGGATGCGTTTGAGCAAATTGAGTTATTGGGGTTTCCCTTGTGCAATCCATTCGACTTGGTAGACCGCAGCAAGGGGCGGCCACAGGCCTTGCACACTGCGGAGAGCATACAGCGTTGTATTGGCAGGCGGGTTGAGATTGAGGGGTATTTGGTTACAATAAAACCCACACGAACGGCGCAGGGACAGGAGATGAATTTTGGCACATGGATAGACCGGCGGGGTCATTACTTTGACAGTTTACATTTTCCGGAGGCGGTGCGCAAGTGGCCTTTTAAAGGGCGGGGGGTATACCTTATGCAGGGGTTGGTAAGTGATGATTTGGGGGTTATAAGCATTGCTATCGAACGCATGGAGAAGCTTGCGTATGTAGCAGACCCGAGGTGGGATTAAGCCCCAAACCGCCAACTCGCATTTTTATAACTTACTTTTTTATAACTAACCTTTTTGTTAGTTACATAAAATACACCTAATTTTGTATGTATGAACAACACCCCGTTTATTTATGGCAAATTGGCCAACAGTTTGGAGTTCACAAACCGCACAGCAGAAACCCAACAATTGCTGCAAAATTTTGAAGCAGGAATTAGCACCATACTCATTTCCCCTAGGCGCTGGGGCAAGTCTTCGCTGGTACAACACGCAGCCAAAAAGTTGCGAAACAACAAAATAAAAATTTGTCACCTCGACCTCTTCAGCACCCGCACTGAAGAAGAATTTTATGAACAGTTATCCACCGCGGTGCTCTCTGTTTCTGGAAACAAACTCAGCGAAATCACCGGTTTTGTAAAAGAAATGTTGGGCAAATTCATTCCCAAAATCAGCATCAACCCCGACCCCAACAGCGAAGTTTCAATCTCCTTAGACTGGAAAGAAGTTAAAAAAGACCCGGCAGACATACTCAATTTGGCAGAAAAAATTGCCCAAAAAAAGAACATCAATATCGTGGTATGCATAGATGAATTTCAAAACATTGCTGGCTTTGAAAATCCCCTTGCATTTCAGAAAACCATACGGGCTATTTGGCAGAAACACAAGCGTGTGAGCTATTGTTTATATGGCAGTAAACGCCATATGATGATGGACGTATTCACAAAACCTTCCATGCCATTTTACAAATTTGGCGATATCATTTTTTTACAAAAAATTCATGTACAGGACTGGCAGAAATTCATTGTAAAACGATTCACTGACACGGGCAAAAAAATCACCGCAGAACAGGCAATTACTATAGCGAATTTGTGTGAATGTCACCCATATTACACCCAGCAATTGGCGCAACAAACCTGGCTTAGAACAACCAAGACATGCACCAAACAAAACATTGAAACCGCGCATGATGCTATTTGCGACCAACTGGGCTTGCTCTTTCAGATGATGGCCGACGAATTGCCAACTACACAATTGAATTATTTAAAAGCTTTACTTGCTGGTGAAAAAAAACTCAGTTCCAAAGAGGTCATCAACCAATACCGTCTGGGCACTTCAGCCAATGTGGTCCGTATCAAACAAGCACTATTGGAAAAGGAGATACTAGATGAAACAGGCACAGGTCCTGAATTCTTAGACCCCTATTTTGCATATTGGTTAAAAACCAAATATTTTGTTTAGTTCCCCAATTGCCTATATTTGAGTTAAACACACTTGTATGAAGCATCAAATTATTCTTTCCATTATTTCATTTACGGGCACTTCGCTTTTGGCACAAGACCCACATTTTACACAGTTTTATTTAAGTCCTTTAACAATGAACCCAGCAGCAGCTGGATCGATAGCACTAAATGGAACATTAGAGGGAAGAGCAACGGCACAGTATAGGAATCAGTGGCCAGGCCTGCCAGGAAACTATAAAACATTCAATCTCTGCTGGGACCAAGCATTTGACGCAGTGCATGGAGGGTTTGGACTTCAATATGCACATGATGAAGTCAGTTCAGGGCTCATCCGTTCAAACAGCGTCAGCGCTACATATAGCTATGCTGCCAAAATTCGAAAGAAAATGACATTTCGAATGGGAATACAGGCTGGAATAGTAAGCCGAAATCTACAATTAGACAAACTGCAAATAAATGACCAATTAGATCCATTTTATCCATTTGACCCTTCAAAACCCAATCTCCCCGACAACACCGATACAAAATATATAAATATTGGGACTGGCGCTATGCTGCAAGGCGAGCAATTCTACTTGGGTATTGCGCTATTCAATCTTAATGAGCCCAATTGGTCATTCTATAAAAACACTACTGAATCATACCCTCGCAGGCTCATGTTGCAAGGTGGATACACCTTCAATCATAATGACAAACTCTACATTACACCGCAATGGCAATTCATGAATCAACGAACCTTTACCGAGGCACAGTTAGGCACTCATATTCAAATAGAAAAGTTAAGTGCGGGACTTTGGTATAAAAGATCTTATGGCTCATTCCATTCACTTAAAGACGCTGTTGCGGCTTCAATAGGATATCAATGGAAACGATTTTTGACCTCGTATAGCTATGATTACACAATTCCAGAAGGCCGAAGCGCTATTCCTTCATCGCACGAAATCACCCTGCAATATTGCTGGTAAAAAAAAGGAGGGCATAGCCCAAAAAATCTATTGGCGTTCAATGACAATCGCACAATATCTGAACCAATAAAACTACTTTTGCCGCATTCATTTTAACTATGGATTCACTGCAGGCTAAAGAGAAAATTCGAGAACTTACCCAATCCCTCAAGGAGCACAATTACAACTATTATGTATTGGCGGAGCCTGTAATTTCGGATTTAGAATTCGACCGCTTGCTCAAAGAACTCGAATACCTTGAGCAGCAATATCCAGAGTATGCTGCAGCGGACAGCCCCACCAAACAAGTGGGTGGTGGCATTACATCCGAGTTTACAACCGTGCCCCACAAGCGCCGCATGATGTCTTTGGGAAACACCTATAATGAAGAAGATCTGCGCGAATTCGACAGCCGTGTGCGCAAAGTATCTGGCGCAGAAGTAGAGTATGTATGCGAGCTCAAAATTGATGGCTTGGCCATTTCTTTATTTTATGAGCAAGGTGCACTGGTGCAAGCCGTTACCCGGGGTGATGGCGTTCAAGGCGATGATGTAACTCAAAATGTGAGAACCATACGCAGTGTTACCCAACACTTGCAGGGCAATTTCATGGAGTCATTTGAGATACGCGGTGAGATATTCATGCATAGAAAAGGATTTGAAAAACTCAACGCTGAACGCGTTACCAGTGGAGAAGCGCCTTATGCCAATCCGCGAAACGTGGCCTCTGGTTCCTTAAAAATAAAAGAAGTTGCTGAGGTTGCGAAGCGGCCTTTGGACATTACACTATATCATTTTCTTGCAGACAGCGTTCCATTTGCAACCCACTACGAAGCCATTGCGGAAGCGCATAGTTGGGGAATAAAAACGGCACCACAAACCCGTGTATGCAAAGGTGTGGATGCGGTCATGGAATTCATCCATGAGTGGGACAGCAAGCGCCATGATTTGGGTTTTGACACAGACGGTGTCGTTATCAAAGTAAACGACCTACAACTGCAGGAAGAGCTTGGGTTTACAGCCAAAGTGCCACGATGGGCCATAGCCTACAAATACCAAACCGAAAGTGCCAGCACGGAACTGTTAGGAATCACGTATCAAGTGGGCCGAACAGGCGCCATAACACCCGTAGCAGAGTTGCGGCCTGTGCATCTGTTAGGCACTACAGTAAAGCGCGCTTCACTGCACAACGCCAATGAAATAGAACGCATAGATGTGCGCGTAGGTGATATTGTATTTGTAGAAAAAGGAGGAGAAATCATTCCTAAGATTACTGGAGTAGATTTTTCACAGCGTAAGGCAGAAGCCAGTCCTACACACTATATTACACATTGCCCAGAGTGCGGCACTGCCTTGGTGCGACAAGAAGGCGAAGCCAACCATTACTGCCCGAACGAAGATGGATGTCCGCCTCAAATCATAGGAAAAATAGAGCATTTTGTGGCCCGAAAAGCCATGGATATTGACAGCATCGGCAGTGAGGCCATCGAATTGTTAAACAAATATCAATTGGTGCACAACGTCGCCGACCTCTACACCCTGAGTGAAGCGAGTTTTGCTGAGATCAGAGAAAAAGAGGGCTGGAAAACGGACCGTAGCGGATTTGTGAGCAACATCCTTAACGGAATCGAGGCGAGCAAGTCTGTGCCTTTTGAACGTGTATTGTTCGGATTGGGAATTCGCTATGTGGGTGAAACCGTGGCTAAGAAATTGGCAGCAGCCTTTGGCAGTATGCAGGCATTAAGCCACGCGAATAAAGAAGCCCTAGTTGCAGTAGATGAAATTGGCGAAAGAATAGCGGATAGTATTATCAACTGGTTTGAGAAACCTGAGCACCAAGTTTTGGTAGCCGGGCTAAGCCAGGCGGGATTGCAGTTGGAAAAACAGGGAGGGAATACCAAAATATCTGACCGCTTGGCGGGCCTAACCTTTGTGATTAGCGGGGTGTTTAACAAGCTCAGTCGCGATGGCGCCAAGGACCTTATCGAAGCTCATGGAGGCAAGACCAGTGGCAGTGTAAGCGGCAAAACCGATTATCTCTTAGCGGGTGAGGGAATGGGTCCTGCAAAACTTCAAAAGGCAGAGGCGCTTGGAGTTAAGATTTTGACTGAAGATGCATTTCTAGACATGATAGGTGACGAAACAGGAGCATCCAATACGCCCCCGGTACAGCCATCCTTGTTTTAAAAGCACGGGGCCGAATACCACGCTTACTGGCTGAAAATCAGCATGATATGCACAAAAATGGGGTTTAGGTACAGATTTTGCACTAAATGCATAATATTATAAACCATGGCAAAGGGAATAAAGTACAATTTGGGCGTGCGGGCGCTGAAAAAACTGGTAAACCAGCAAGAACAGGCGCGCCGATTTCCTCCCTTTTCAGAAGTCAAGGAAGTATTATTGGCTTGGGATGAGGCCCAAGTGGAAAGCGACGCAAAAGAGATCCAACGATTTGTAAAATTCCTTGAAAACAGTGGCAAAATCGTGGTTAAGGTGGTATATTTCCACAAGCGTAAAAAAGAGAACATCCCCATGCCGACAGACAACAGTACCTTGCATTTAAGCAAACTGGATTTCAACCTCATTGGCATGCCCAAGACCGTGCAGGTAAAAAAGGTAATGTCGCAGCCTTTTGACTTGTTTATTAACATGAATTTGGATGGTCGTTTGCCCTTGAAGAGTTTGGCGGGATTTACAAAATCGGCATGTAGAATTGGGTATAACCGCAGCAAAGCCATGCCTTTCTACGATTTAATTTTGGGAAATCCGGAGAAGCCGGTTATGAAGAGTTTTGTGACGGATTTGGAATTTTATCTGCAAAAAATCGGCTAATACTGTGCGTAAAAACCA
>JBEIRK010000189.1:0-3576 GCA_040376005.1 Flavobacteriales bacterium | reverse complement strand
GTAACCATGCCATGGGCTGCAGTTGATTTCTTATAATCGTAAAATCCAGCGATTACGAACTGTTTTTGAAACTCATCGGGAACAATTTCAAAGTCAGATAAAAAGTACTTATGGTCTCCAAGACCTACAAAGCGGGCGCCTAAGGCACTGTCCGCCGTGATTATCAAATGCTGTTTTTGGGCAGGGTCAGAACTGCGTTTGCCCTCATGACTAAACTCAAATACCAGGGCGGACTGCCCAGAATTTAGTACCGCAGCACCGCTGGGTTCTGCATATTTGGACTCGAATGGGGTAATGCAGCGATGCAGGTACTTTACTTCCGTGCGGTCATTGACTGTGATACAGGTATAGGCCGCGTCGTTCTTTTCGTCTTTTTCAGCTACCCATATGGCGGTGCTTTTTCGGTTTACCGAAAACGCTACCATCACGGGCTTATCAACTGCAGCCAGCTTGCTGGTTCGGTAGATTTCGCTGCCCCCGAGCAATTGGCCGGGTTTAAAAGAGGTGTGCAATAAATCTATAGCCGTGTACTCTTTGTTTTTGCGCATTACCACATAGTGCAATCCGCTATCTGTAGTGTATATGCGAATGAGTTTTTCGTTTTTGGAAAGCTCAAAATCCTCGCTTTCTATAAAATCTAAACTGTGGGAATAGCGTTCTACATAAAAACCACCGCGCAAATCGGCATCGCGGAAGCGCAGTACATAAATGCCACCTGCGTTTTCACCAATAACACGGTTATACACCGCCTTGTTATTGAGCCTAGGGATATTGGAAAAATAGAGTTTTTGAGCTTGAACCTGAGCAATACAAGCAAGTAAGACAGCAAATATGAAGGTTCTGTGTAACAACCTTTCAAAAATCGACTCCAGAACGCGTATTCCAAAATTATACAACGTAATTTTGTAGCTTCATGTCGGCAAAATCCCCCAAACTGCATTCTACCGCTACCAAACACGAAAAAGCGGTGCTGGTAGCCGTGGAAATTCAAGGGTCTAAAAACAATACTGAGGAGCTGCTCTCCGAATTGGAGCAATTGGTAAACACGGCGGGCGCTTCTGTGCAAAAATGGTTCACCCAAAAGCTGCAGCACCCCGACTCTAGAACCTATGTGGGCAGTGGGAAATTTAAAGAAATTGCCGACTATGTAAAGCAACATGAAATTGATATGGTGGTGTTTGACGATGAACTCTCACCTTCGCAATTGAGAAACCTAGAGAGGGAATTGGAGAACATTAAATTCTTGACCCGCACTAATTTGATTTTGGATATTTTCTCAAAAAATGCCAGAACCTCACAGGCTAAAACCCAAGTAGAGCTCGCCCAGAGTATTTTTCTCTTGCCGCGATTGACGGGTATGTGGACGCACCTTTCGAAACAAAAAGGGGGGATTGGTATGAAGGGTCCGGGGGAAACAGAAATTGAAACCGACCGACGGATTCTCAGAGATAAGATTAGCTTGTTGAAAGACAAACTTAAAGACATTGAGAAAAATTCGCGCACCCAGAGACAAAGCCGCAATGCAGAGTTTAGGGTAGCACTTGTAGGCTATACCAATGTAGGGAAAAGCACCATCATGAACTTGTTGGCTGGGTCTGAAGTACTGGTTGAAAACAAACTGTTTGCCACCCTAGATGCCACGGTGCGCAAGGTGGTTATTCCCTATCCTGATGAAAGCGGACGCTACCTTCCCTTTCTTCTTTCTGATACGGTAGGGTTTATACGGAAACTTCCCACTTCCTTGGTAGAGAGTTTTAAGAGCACCCTTGCGGAAAGTATCGAGGCCGACTTATTGCTGCATGTGGTGGATATTTCCAATCCAAATTTTGAGGAGCAGATGAAAAGCGTGAAAGAAACCCTGCTTGAAATTGGGGCTGCCGATAAACCTGAAATTGTGGTTTTCAATAAAATCGATGCCTTCCGCAGCGATAATGACTTCTTTATCGGTACAACCGGCCTTACAGCTGCAGAGTTTGAGAAAAGCTGGGTTGCCCGAGAAAATACACCTGCAGTGTTTATTAGCGCAACAGGCAAAGACAATATCGACAGCTTGAGAAACTCCATATACCACGCATGGACCCAAATCAAAAAAAGCAGCTAAGTCCGGAGGAACAGGCGGCACTCTTGCGCAAACCTGAGGGTGAGGGCGCGAAGGAGATTTTTGCCTACATGAACCGCGGAAATGTGGTATTGTACCCGCAAATGCTACTGGCCTGTAAAGACTTGGATGCCCGTGCAATCCTAGAACTTGGCCCAGGAAATGGCGTCCTTATTCCGGGCTTGTTGGAGCAATTTCCGCAGGCGCAATACACGGGTATAGACTATTCAGAAACCTGCATAGAAGCGGCGCGTGCTGCCAATGCCCATATGCCACAGGAGAAAATAAACTTGGTGTTGGGCGATATCTCAACTATGCCCTTTGAGGATGCCAACTTTGATCTTGTGCTTGGGGTGAATGTGATTTACTTTTGGGAATCTGCACACAAAACCCTGCTTGAAATTTATAGAGTAATGAAACCGGGCGCGCGACTCTTACTGGGCTTTAGACCCGCACATAAACTCGGAAGAATGGAATTTACCCAATATGGATTTACCCTGTATGAAGTTTCCGAGTGGGAGAAATACATGGCAGAAGCGGGATTTAAAGACATTCAATCACTCCTGTTCAAAGAAGCAGATAGGTTTACTGCTGAAGGGCTGCTTGAAATGGAATGCGCAGTATGCAGCGGTATTAAAGCATAGAAATAACTGCGATCAATCCACGCACAACAAAAAAAAGGCTGTGTAAAAACAGCCTTAATATGGTGTAAGGTTGTATTTAAAGCTCGTCCTCGTTGAAGAAATAATCTTCATCCGTTGGATAATCACTCCAAATTTCTTCTATGCTCTCATAAGGCTCACCGTCGTCCTCTAGCTCTTGAAGATTCTCAATCACTTCAAGGGGTGCACCAGAACGAATGGCATAGTCAATAAGTTCATCTTTGGTAGCGGGCCAGGGCGCATCGTCCAAATAGCTCACAAGTTCCAATGTCCAATACATATACCGTTTATTATTTCGCGAAAATACCTTTTACAATGCATAAATTCAACAGAAATTTTATTAACTTTGAGCTTTCACTGAAATCCGCAGGAAACGCTGTATTCATGCAGCCTTTTTAAGAAGACCCCACCACTATGCACCCCGATTGGCTTAACGACGCAGCGAACTATTGCAGCGAACACTCATCAGCAGAGCCCAACCACTTGAAGGAAACGGTGCGTTTTACTTGGCTGAACACCATAAATCCCAGACAATTGAGTGGACATCTTCAAGGCCGCTTCTTGGCCATGATGGCCGCCATGAGCCACAAGGGCTGCATTCTTGAAATTGGAACTTTTACTGGCTATTCGGCCCTTTGCTTGGCAGAAGGTGCCGCCGGACAAGCCATGGTCCACACGGTGGAAATCGATGCGGAATTGGCTTTTAAAGCGCGTAATAATTTTGATGCCTCGCCCTATTCGGAACACATTACTGTGCACCAAGGTCCTGCTGCTGAACTCTTGCCAACGCTACAGCTTCAACCCGGTCTCGTTTTT
>JBEIRK010000022.1:0-23951 GCA_040376005.1 Flavobacteriales bacterium | reverse complement strand
ATTCGCATAGAATTTATTGATATTTCGGGCAAAAAATATCTGCAGCAACAACTTGAAAAAGGCCTGAATAAAATAGATATTCAGCAATTGCCAGTAGGTGTATATAGCATTTTTATTACAGACAATGTAAGCACACACACCCTACAATTCATCAAGAACGAGTAGTGCTGCATGTCCTGCGATTGCAGTGTTTCCTATGCATTGCGAAGGGTATGTTGCGCCTATTGCGAAGTCGATTTGTATTTAATTATGGATAAATTTAGTAAAAAATACCGCATAGAATCCAACCGATTTCGTAATTGGGATTATGGTACTTCGGCATTGTATTTCATAACCGCATGCACCAAGAATCGGATTCCGTATTTCGGAAGAATTGTTGATGGCAAATTGCAATTGTCGGAAATAGGTGGCATGGTAAAATACACCTGGGAAAAAACATATGAATTGCGTCCTGATATGAATTTGTGGATGGGTGAATACACGGTCATGCCGGATCATTTTCATGCAATAATTAGAATTGGTGAGAATGAATTTAATACCAATAACGGCACCCGCAGAGACGCGATGCCTCGCGTCTCAGATATCCCAAGCCAAACGCAAAGCCCCAATATTGATATGGCCAATTCATTCGGTCCCCAATCCAAAAACCTGGCTGCAATTCTGCGTGGTTTCAAATCCTCCGTAACCGTTCAAGCACGCAGTATAAACCCTGATTTTCAGTGGCAATCCCGTTATCATGACCATGTAATTCGTTCATACGATTCATTTCAAAAAATAACACAATATATTATCCATAACCCTGCGAATTGGTCAGAAGATAATTTGAGACCGGACTAATATTCTCAACGGTAAATTTCTGAGACGCGAGGCATCGCGTATCTACGATCATGAACTGGTTGGTCGAACCGTGAGTAATACGGCGAGCAAAGCCTCGCTGTGAAACCTCTCGGAAAGACCGAACCAGGGGAGCCTGTGTGCTCCTGAGACGCGAGGCATCGCGTCTCTACGGAATTGTATATGCTCGAAACATTCGCGTGCGCAGGGTGTCGTTTAGAAAATATGTCGTATTTATTTTTGTTGTAATTCCGTAATGCCCAAATGGCGAACGTCACCACAACTGTCAACTATAAACTGTAAACTATTTAGACGCGAGGCATCGCGTCTCTACGATTTCTCTTCATGGTATTCCATCTCCGTATTGATGGACCAAATATTCTCACGCGAAGCGATCCCATGTTTGATGTTCTGCACCGCTGTGATCGCGGTCAACATACTGTGATCCTGGTTGTTGTATTTGTGCATGCCATTGCGGCCCACCAAATATAAATTCTCTATAGAATCGGTGAATTTTCTCAAGGTATCAAAAGAATCATAGGTGCCGAAATACGCAGGATAGGTTTTGGGCATGCGCACCACCGTGCCGTCCAACACATCCGCCGCGTCGATAATGCCCGTTTTTACCAGTTCCTCAGCTGCAAACTCGATCAGGGATTTGTCATTCATACGCCAAAGCTTGTCGTATTCATTGCAGAAATATTCCAGGCCCAGCCAGGTGGTATTCGGATCTGCTACCAAATAAGGACTCCAATTGTTGAATATTTGTAGGCGGCCTATTTGCACATCGCTTTCTTGAATATAAATCCAGTTGTCGCGAATACGGGTATTGCCTTTGCCATGTACTTTGAGTTTGTTTACCAACAAACCTACCGTAATAAAATCGCGGTACTGTAGGCCATCTGCAATGTTGCGAACGGTCTGTGGCACCGTGCCTTTGATGCCAGCGATGAGGTCTTTCACAGGCATGGTTGAGAAGAAATAATCGCCAGTAAATTCAATAGGAATTCCCCCTTGATTTACAAATACTTTTTGTACGCGATTGTGTTGCAATTCTAGGCCTGTAATGCTGTGGTCTTTGAGAATTTCGCCGCCCTTTTCTACAATTTGGCGTGCCACCTCTTCCCAAAGCTGACCGGGACCCAATTTCGGATACAGGAACTTTTCGATGAGACTGGTCTCCGTATTTTTCTGTGCAATACCTTCCGTTTCTTTTCTCACGGAAATGCGCAGGGCATGGGCAATCGCCTTGGAAATACTTACTCCTTTAATGCGTTGGGCGCCCCATTCTGCAGAAATTTCCGAGCAGGGAATGCCCCATACTTTTTCGGTGTAATCTCTAAAAAATGTGCGGTACAGGGTAAAGCCAAAACGGTTGATTAAAAAATCTTCTAAATTCTTTTCTTCGGGTATGGGGAAAAGCCGCGTCCACACATACGAAAATACGATGCTAATGCTGCGAAAAATACCCAAATTAAAGAGGGTTTTTAGCGACAATTTAATTGGATAATCGAAGAATTTACGCAGGTAAAATATGCGCGATTGGCGCTGGCGAACCAGCATCACCTTGTCGGTGTTTTCAGGATTGGGGCCTTCACCTGCGGCGACGGTGGTGTGTTTGTTTTGGTACTGAATGGCAATAGAGCCTGCGGCAGTTTTTTCAACTGGGAATAGGTCCAGCCACCAGCGCATTACAGTGTCCGACTTGGAAAAGAAACGGTGACCGCCGATGTCCATGCGGTTGCCCTTGTAATTTACCGTTTTGCTGATGCCACCTACATCATCCGAAGCTTCGAGCACGATGGGTTTGATGGAAGTGTGACGCAGCAACTCCAGCGCAGCGGTAAGTCCGGCCGGACCGGCACCGATGATAATGGCAACTTTCTGCTTTTCAGATTCCAAGGATGCAAAAATAGGGGAGTGCAGGGGATAGTTGTGAGGGAATTTGCGTTTTTACGCTGCTTTTACCCTTATTTTGCACGCCATGAGCCACCTGTTATCAATTGTTATCCCGGCGTACAATGAGGGGAATACCATTCACCTGATCTTGGACAAGGTCAAAGCGGTGCAATTGCCTGGAGGGATGCAAAAGGAAGTCATCATCGTGAATGACTGTTCAAAAGACCACACGGAGGAATCGATTCAGAAGTACATGGCCAGCAACACGGATCTCAATATTCGTTATGTGGCGCATGAGGTAAACAAGGGCAAGGGTGCCGCATTGCACACAGGGATTGCTACTGCTACGGGTGATTTTTTGATTATACAGGATGCCGATTTGGAATATGATCCCAATGAGTACAACCAATTGTTAAGGCCTTTACTAGATGGGGTGGCAGATGTGGTGTATGGCAGCCGTTTTATGGGTGGAAATCCGCATAGAATATTATTTTTCTGGCATTCTATTGGAAATAAATTTTTGACCTTTTTATCCAACATGTTTACCAATTTAAATTTAACGGATATGGAGACTTGTTACAAGGTATTTCGCCGTGAGATTATACAGGGAGTAACCTTGAAGGAGAAGCGTTTTGGTTTCGAACCAGAGGTAACGGCGCGCATTTCGCGCATCCCTAATATTCGCATTTACGAAGTAGGAATCAGTTATTACGGCCGCACCTATGAAGAAGGTAAAAAAATCGGTTGGCGCGATGGTTTCCGTGCCATTTATTGTATTTTAAAATACAATATTTTTAGCAAGAAATAAGATTGGTGTTTCGGGTTGCTATTGCAAACATGCAGTAGGTAGGCCAATGGAAAAATATAAAGGGAAATACCGCCTAGAATCTGCAAGATTACGCCATTGGGATTATGGCACAGCGGCGATGTATTTCATTACCATCAATACCCAAGACCGCCTGCCTCATTTTGGTGTTATTGCAGATGGTAAAATACAGTTGTCCGAAATTGGGGAAATTGTCAAGGCAGAATGGGAAAAAACATTTGAATTGAGGCCGGATATGAATTTGTTTATGGGTGAGTATAGGGTCATGCCGGATCATTTTCATGCAATAATTGGAATTGGTGAGAATGATTTTAATTCCAATAACGGCACCCGTAGAGACGCGATGCCTCGCGTCTCAGAAATCCCAAGCCATACGCCAGTCCTCAATATTGATGTAGCCAATGCATTCGGCCCCCAATCTAAAAACCTGGCTGCAATTCTGCGTGGTTTCAAATCCACCGTAACCATTCAAGCGCGTGGTGTAAACCCTGGTTTTCAGTGGCAACCGCGTTTTCATGACCATGTGATTCGTTCCTACAAATCATTTAAGAATATAACAGAATATATTATTGCTAACCCTGAGAATTGGCCTGAAGATAATTCAGACTCGTATATTTCGGGGCAACGGTGAATTCTGAGACGCGAGGCATCGCGTCTCTACGGCATCGTGTGTGCCCTTTCAGGGCAAGGCCTCGGTGATTATCTAACAATCCATGCAAAGGGGATTAAATGCAAACCCTGAGATTATAGTACGTTTACCTTGGTTAGGTTTGTCCTTTGCGGATGGAAAGCGTAGTAAAACCGCAGCAAAGGGCAGGCGGATTTCGTGCGCGTAGCGTCGAGAAACAGCAGATAGCGCTGCAGTGCGCGTCTATCCCACGTATTAAAACCCCGACAAAGCGTTTAAAATCTCTGCGCTAGCCTTTGTTTCGAGAGAAATCAGACTGAACAGGGCTGCAGGTTTTCAAGCTTTTTATCCGAAGGACTAGCTTTTTTGGTTACTTTTTGGGCAATGCCAAAAAGTGACAACATGAAGTGATAGATAGAATTAAAATGGTAACGAAATATTTTGAATACTGGAATTTCTGAGACGCGAGGCATCGCGTCTCTATGGCATTGTGCATGCCACAATCATGCGGTTATTCATTTGCCGAGAGGCATCGGATCTCTACCGTTTCCCTACCACCGCTATATACGGCGAAAACAACCGACTATCTATCGGAATAAATTTAAAAATCACCTTCCCCACAAACCATGTAATTTTCTTCAAAATACGCGCAAACAGCGACTTTTCATGTTCGCGTTCCAACCAAATTCCAAAACGCCCAAACCACTGCACCTGCACATCCTGCAAGCCGAGATTATTACAGATATTGCGCAGCAAATCCACATCCATACTGCTGATATTGTGCTTGTCATAATTTTCTCGGTCAAAGGTGCGCTGAAACCAACCATTAATCCCGCGGAAATTCGGTAAAAATATCACCAAATTCCCACCCGGTTTTATGTAGGGAATATGCAAGGAAATTACCTTTTCGGTAGACTCAAAATGCTCGATTAATCCAATAGAAAATACCAAGTCATAGGTAGTCTGCGGTTCGTAATTAAAAATATCCGCTTCGATAACACCCAAATCAGCGGCTTGAAGCGCATTGATCTTTAGTACATCCTGCAATATTTCTGGATGGATAACATAATCCACCAAGGTGGTTTCTAAACCGTATTTTCTGCGCAAATAGATAGAATAGGTGCCCGGAAAACCGCCCAATTCGCAGCTGGTTTTGCTCTTATGTTGCGAAATAACTTGCTCAAAAATAGGAGCCAACATATTTTTCTCAGGCACCTCCACCACCACGTCAGCGCGGTGCGATTCCCAATAGTGTAGCCAAAATTCCTTATCTGTTAGAAACATTTGCGGGCAAATATACGCAGTGAAATTTATGGTTGTACTGTAACGAGGGAATTGACCTCAACACGGCTCCAACTGCCTTTGTTTCCTGCAAACCACACATACTTTTTACTGGCTGCGCATACGTTATAGCCCTGCTTAGAGCTGGGTTTCCAACGCAGGCCATTGGGGGAGACATCCGTGCCATTGGGTCCCGTTGCAATCCACAACCCACGGCCTTTGTGGTAACACGCACAGCTGCGGTAGCCGCCAAGCGTGCCTTGGGTTTCTTCCCATGGGCCTGTGAGTCCGCGTCTAAAAAATGCCACCTGCGCAGTGGTATCGGGCGCGTAAAAGCTACCTCCCACGGCTAAGGTGAGCTTATTTGCATAGCACATGCTATAGGCTCCGCCTGCTTTTTGCTTGGGGAAAGGCAGGGTAGAGGCTTTGTGTATTTCTAGGAATGCAGATTTATCAACTTCCGGATTGGCCTTAGGCGCTGGATTGAGGCGTGAGAGCTTTACTTGCAGGCAATAGGTAGAATCTCGTCCTACGGGGATGAGGAGAAATTTCTTGTCTGAAATCCACTGCACATTGGTGCCCGATGCGGCGAAAAAGCTGAAAGTATCGGTCAAGAAACCCCAGGCCCACAATTCGCTGACTTCGGTAAAATAATAGGTGCTGAAGCTGTGAATTTGGCGGTTTTTGTCAATATAAATCACATAAGGATTTTGAGGTGAAACTCCGTCCCCAACGAGCAGTATGTCATTCTTGCGCACGTCAATCGCATCAAAAAAACTACCCGGCCGCAGGTCGGTATACAGAAGGGTCCAAGAACGGCCTGCATCCTTGGTCTCAAGCAGCACACTGCTATCGCCTGCACTCATCGCTACGGCGTGTTTTTCATCCCAGGCATGGATATCGCGAAAGTCTTTTTTGGCATAGCCTTGAGGACTAAAGGTATCCCAATGCTGTCCGCCATCCACTGTGCGTAAAATGTGACCTTTTGTGCCTGACATCCAAGCCAGGTTGTCGTTGACTACAGACAAGCCACGATAATGCTGACTTTGAGCCGTTTTTGGGTGTATGAGTGCCACTCCGCAGAAAAGCAGGGTGAGAAGGGCAGATAACCTATTGGTTTTTTGATGTATCCTATTGGATTTTAACATTTTTTTACTTACTTCGAAAATAACAAACACCCCCGCCTATGGAAATAGCTTTTACAAAAATTCTTGTTGGTTTTGATCACTCCACAGCTTCGCATATTGCACTTGACAAAGGTATAGAAATCGGTAAAAAATTTAATTCCGAAATTCACCTGGTATATGTCGAGGGCAATGGCCACAATTTAGACTGGGACCGCACGCACAAAATGATTGAGGATTTGCGCGGCAAAACGGGTCTCACATTTCACATACACCACCAAAAGGGAAGGGCGTACAAAGAAATTGTGCATGTAGAAAAAGCCATTGCTGCAGACTTGATTGTGGTGGGCACACACAGCCATTCTGGCCCTATGCCTTACCTGATTGGCAGCACTGCCATGCGTGTGGTGAGTGGAAGCAAATGTCCTGTAATTACCGTGCAGGAATCCGCGGCAACCTGTGAATTCAAAAACCTTATTGTTCCGCTGGTAGACTCACCGGAGAGCAGACAGAAATTGTCTTATGCGGCAGCCTTTGCGCAGCAGTTTGGTTCAATACTCCATATTGCCTGCTTGAGCAAAGCCAAAGACAGTGAAACAGAGCATCATTTGATGGTCTATTGTAAGCAGGCAGTTGATTTCTGCAAGTCGCGTAAAATACCTTACACCTACGAAGTGGTAAGTGGCGTAAATGTGTCCAATAAAGTGATTGAAATGTCGAAAGAAAAAGAGGGCGGCATGATTCTCATGATGACCGAGCAGGAATCTGCAGGAATGTTTATGGGAACGGTGGCGCAGCAGCTCATCAACCACTCGCCCATACCCGTGATGGCCATACACAACAAGCACGTCGAAGGCACAGGTGGATCGGGATACTGATACCCACATTAGAGCAACAGCAGAGTGTGTGTATTTTTATTTAGAAAAATTGCGGGGAGAAATAACTTCTTGACAATCGCTGCATAAATTTGCGTGAAGAATTGTTGCAATTGTTGCAAATTGCGACTAAAACACGAAAACCATGGTAAAAACCATTCAAGAATATATAGCAGCGGGCGAGACCCCGGAAATTTTATTTTGGGTAGGATGTGCAGGGAGTTTTGACGAACGCGCCCAGCGTGTGAGCCGCGCATTTTCTCAAATTCTGGACCGTGCCAATGTGAAATACGCCATTCTTGGCACTGAGGAAGGCTGCACAGGCGATCCCGCCAAGCGCGCAGGCAATGAATTTCTGTTTCAAATGCAAGCCATGCAGAACATTGAAGTACTCAATGGCTATGGCATAAAGCGTATTGTAACGGCTTGTCCGCACTGCTTTAATACCTTGAAAAATGAATATCCTGACCTCGGCGGAAATTACGAGGTAGTGCACCATACCCAATTTATTAATGAACTGCTGGATTCTGGAAGATTGGCCATAGAAGGCGGTGCATTTAAAGGAAAAAAAATCACCTACCACGACAGCTGTTATTTGGGCCGTGCCAATGGGGTGTATGAAGCACCACGCATGGTAATGGAACGCTTGGATGCAGACTTGGTAGAGATGAAACGCTGCAGAACTACCGGTTTTTGCTGCGGTGCAGGTGGCGCACAAATGTTTAAAGAAGCTGAGAAAGGCAACAAAGAGGTGAACGTGGACCGCACCGAAGAAGCCTTGGCTACAGGTGCTGAAATTATCGCTGTGAACTGCCCATTCTGCATGACCATGATGCGCGATGGTACCAAGCATTTCGGAAAAGAGAATGAAGTACAGGTGCTGGATATCGCCGAATTGATTCAGGCAGGAACCGCTGAGTCATGAGTGTACAACACCTACCCGAATCGTCGCGTGTATGGGTGTTCTTCGCGAACCAACCCATGGCCGAAGTCGCCGAACAGCAATTGCATGTGGCCTTAGAGCAATTTGTTCAAGGATGGAAAGCCCATGGCAATGCCCTAACCGCAGGCTATGAGATTGTGGCACACACGGCCGTAATTGTGGCCGTAGATGAGGCTGCTGAATCTCCCAGTGGATGCAGTATTGACAAGGCATTTCGCTTGCTCACAGAGTTTGGGAATACACACAATCTCGATTTCTTTAACCGCCTGCTGCTGACCACTGCTGCGGGTAAAGTATACACCCAAGCGGAGGTGAAATTGGCCTTTTCAACAGGTGAGTTGGGCCCAGATACCTTGGTGCTCAATCCCATGATACAGAATTTGGCTGATATGAAACATACATTTACCATCCCCTTTAACAGCCACTGGCTCGGTGCGCGTTTGAACAATGGAGCACCTGCATTGTGAAAGACAGGCGCATTTTTACCCTCATACTCACGGTATTTATTGACTTGATAGGATTTGGAATTGTCATTCCAATTTTACCCATTCTAACCAAAAACATAGCCACGCGTTCTGACTTTCCGTTAGGACCTGATATGGCAATTGGTGCCATCATCTTTTGCTTTGCCATCATGCAGTTCATCTTCTCACCTTTGCTGGGATCTCTCAGCGATAGAATTGGCCGCAGGCCCATCATACTGGGAAGTATTTTGGTAACAGCCTTAGGCTATTTTATGCTGGGATTTGGACAAACCTTGTGGATGCTGTTTATCGCACGTATTGTTTCTGGTATTGGCAGTGCCAATATCTCCGCAGCTCAAGCCTATATCGCAGATATTACCCCGCCGCATGACCGCGCCAAGCGCATGGGATTGATTGGTGCAGCATTTGGATTCGGCTTAATCATTGGTCCACCGCTAGGCGGCTGGATTTTTGAATTGGGAAAACACACCTTTACCATTGGCACGGCAGTGGTAGAGAAAGGGATTACAAGTTACCCTGATGGGGGCTTGCGCCTGGTAGGCTTCTTTACTGCGGGCCTGTGTTTGATAAACTTCGTCATGGCCTATTTTACCATTACGGAAAGTTTGGATACCAAGAATGCAGACAAACGCAAGTTCTTCCAATCTTTTGAAGGCTTGGTGACGGTGTGGAAAGTGCCTGTATTGAGTGAATTGTTCATGATTAACTTCTTGTACATCGCGGCCTTTATGATGATGCAAATCATCTCTTCGGTGATGTGGAAGGAGAAATACGGAATTTCGGAAGCCGCCATTGGCAATATATTCGGCTTTATGGGTTTGTGTTCTGCCATTATACAGGGCGGACTTATCGGTATATTTCAAAAACGAATTGGGGTATTGCGCATGCTGGTGATTGGCTGCCCGCTGGTGGCCGTGGGAATTAGCATGGTGCCTTGGCCTTCGCAAGCCTGGTTTTATCCGGTGCAATTGTTCTCTATCGTACTCCTCACGTTGGGGAATGGATTGTTAATGCCTTCCATCAATGCCTTGGTATCTATAAACACAGCTCCTGAGAATCAAGGGAAAACCCTTGGTGCTTTGCAAAGCTTAGGCAGTCTTGCCCGCGCCCTAGGGCCCCTGTTGAGCACGTTTTTGTACGGCATCTACATGCAACTGCCTTATATGGTGGCTGGTGTTCTCATGATTATTGCCTTTATGGTAGCCTTGAAGCTTACCCGCCAAATCAGAAATGAAGACGAACCCGTTGCGGAGGTCGCTGCTGAAACCGCAGAAATTAAGTAATTTGCAGGCATGAAAAAGGTGCTACATCTCAATGCGTCCTCGGGTGGAGGTGCTTTTGTGGTGGCGCAGCGCCTGCATGAGGCCGTTCAGGCTTCAGGGGAAATGCAGTCCAGTCATTTGGTATTTACGGGCCAGCCCGGAAACTATACCTTGTGGTCGGATTCATCCCTAAAAAAAGCTGTCTCTTTTGGGTTGCACGCCTTGGAAAAGTTGGATTTTTTGCGTTTCGAGAAATCAAAAGCACAGCGATTTGCCTTTTCACATGGACGCACTGGAATTTCGCTAAGCGAGCACCCCTTATTCAAGGAAGCCGATCTGCTGCATATTCACTGGTTAAACAAGGGTTTTGTTTCGCTAGCGGGCTTGGAAGCGGCATTGCGCAGCGGCAAGCCTGTACTGTGGACCTGCCATGATATGTGGCCCTTCACTGGGGGCTGCTACCACAACCGGGGTTGTGATCATTTTGAGAAAGCCTGTGGCAATTGTCAATACTTACGAAATCCGCATGCGCAGGATCTGTCGCATAAGGTATTCCTCAAAAAGCAGCAGCTCAATGCCAAGTATCCCAATTTACACTACGTAACACCGAGTCATTGGCTCGCAGATATAGGCGCAGTCAGCGGGGTAGGATTGCGTGAAAAGCCACAAGTCATCCCCAATGGGATAGACACTACGCGTTTTGCACCTGATACGAAAATACAGCGACAGCAGAGTGAACGCCGACACCAGACAGGCCGTTTGAAGGTCTTGTTTGTGGCTTCGAATCTGTCTAACCGCTACAAGGGTTTCCGCGAGTTTTGCGCTATCGTGCAAGCCGCTGTGCAACAAGGAATTCCCATAGATTTTACGGTAGTGGGGGGAAGACAACCTGAGGATGTTTCCGTTGCAGGTTTTCCCATACAGTTTTTGCCGGCGGTGGGCACACCCGAGGCCTTGATTGCCTTGTACCGTGAGCACGACGCCTACATCACCACCTCATTAGAAGAAAACCTACCTACCACAGTGATAGAGAGTATTGCTTGCGGCACGCCTGTGCTGGCCTACAATGTGGGTGGCATGGCAGATATTATCTCCGAAGGTAAGGAAGGGTATTTGTTTCCCTTGCAGGCTGTGGAAGCGGTCGTGACGCGCTTGGCTGCACTCTACAGCGCAGATGCTGCTGCTTGGGTTGAATTGCAAAATGCTTGCCGTGCAAAAGCCGTGCAGGTATTTGAACAGCAAGTGGTTACCGCGGCCTATCTCGATACATACAAACGATTGTTAGCTACTGTATAAAAGATAAGAGGCCCCTAAAGGCCCCTCTTATCATATATACTCCGGTATAGGGTTAGTCCACGTTGTCGTGGAGAAACTTATTCTTTGGAACCTGCTGTTCCGATTCCTCGGTAGCCTCAGAAATCTGATGGCGAGAAATGTGATTGGAATCGCTAGCAGGTGTCGTGTTGAGCACCACACCGCGACGCAAATACGCAGGTACATTGAGGTTGTCGGCATCTTTTTCGCGGTTCAGGCGTTTGTCGCCAGGGTTTCCCATCACATCATTGAAAGGTACCTCTTTTTGGCCAAAGGTATCCACAGGGTCTGGTGTAAAGATTGCGGGAGTTGGGAAGGCTTCCTGTAGGGTTTCAACAACCGTGTTTTGCACTTCTTTCGCCTGAGGTGTTTCCACAATGCCACTGGCTTCAAAACCAGTAGCAATAACGGTAATCGCAATTTCTTCGCCCAGTCTTGGGTCTTGGGTGATACCCATTTTCAAGTGTGCGGTATGACCTGCTTCTTGCTGCAAGAACTTCTTTACTTTACTGGTTTCACCCAAGGTAGGTTCAGCTGCACCGTAGGTGAAATTCACCAATACATGTTTCGCACCGTGAATGCGGGTATTGTCGAGCAGCGGACTGTCCAAGGCCATTTGAACCGCCTGTTCAGCGCGGTCATTGCCTTTGGCAACACCCGTACCCATAATCGCGCGACCGCTATTGGTCATCGCAGTTTGCACGTCTTTAAAGTCCACATTCAGCATGCCCGCTTTGGTAATGATTTCGGCAATGCCTTTTGCAGCAGTGCAGAGAATATCATCCGCCTTAGAGAATGCCTTGGTAATCGGTAAATCACCGTACATATCTACAATACGGTCATTGGAAATGGTGAGCAGCGCATCCACATGGGGCTTTAGGGCTTCTACACCCTTCATCGCTTGTCCTATGCGGTCTGGCCCTTCATCCTCAAACGGAATGGTAACAATACCTACCGTAAGAATGCCATTTTCTTTTGAAATTTTTGCCACGATAGGCGCTGCACCCGTGCCTGTTCCGCCACCCATACCTGCGGTTACAAATACCATTTTGGTATTGCTGCGCAAGATATCGGAAATCTGTCCAGAGCTTTCTATAGCGGCTTTGCGGCCTTGTTCGGGCTCACTGCCAGCGCCCAACCCTTCGGTGAGTTGTAGGCCCAGTTGCAACTTGTTTGGCACAGGGCTATCGATGAGGGCTTGGGCATCTGTGTTACACACAAAGAATTCCACTCCTTCAATTCCCTGACGGTACATGTGATTTACAGCGTTGCTTCCGCCACCGCCTACGCCAATTACTTTGATAATGGACCCTTCGTATTTAATTACATCAGGTTCGAAATTGTTGGGCATATTCGTTTGTTATTATTCTTCGTTAAAATCTTCTCCGTCCCTCATCCAGTCGTTGATAGGGCCAAAAAGTCCGCCCCATAATTTGCCGATTCCGCGCTTACCCGGAACTTCACCAACAGGTTCTGGCACTTTGGGCCCGTGAGGCTCTGCCACAACTTCTGGTTTTTCAACCAATACATTGCCTGCTGCATCTACTTTTCCAATGCTTTCAAAACCTTTGAGCACCAAACCAATACCTGTAGAGAACATAGGGTTTCTTACTTCGTCCACCATGCCTTTGCCTAGTTTTTGGCTCGGCATGCCAATATGGATTTCCATGCCGGTATGGTAGGTAAAGAGTTGTGCAATATTCTGCATGGCTGAGCCACCTCCAGTCAAAACCAATCCACCGCCGATGCGGTTTCTGATGCCAGAAAGGTTGATTTCGTAATCCACACGTTCGATAATATCCATTAATCGTGCTTGAATGACTTGCGCAATGCTAAAGAGACTGATTTCTTTTGCTCTTCTACCCGGCAAACCGGGAACCACAACCACGTCGTTTTTCATACTTTCGGTTGGGTAACAGCTGCCGTAGTTTACTTTCAAGATTTCAGCTTGATCGAGCATAATGCCAAAGGCTTCTTGTATGTCCTTGGTAATGCGGTCACCACCGATAGGTATAATCGCAGTATGGCGGATAAATCCATCTTCAAAAATGCAAATATCTGTGGTACCACCCCCGATGTCTACCAAGGCAACGCCAGCTTCCATTTCTGGTTCGCTAAGCACAGCAGCAGAAGAGGCGAATGGCTCCACGACCAAGTCGGCAACTTCGAGTCCTGCGCGGCGCACTGCCATGATAATGTGGCGGGCAGCCGTTGTTTGGCCAGTAACAATATGGTAGTTGCATTCCACACGCACACCCATGCGACCGACCGGGTCTTTTACCCCTTCCTCATCGTCGATGCGGTATTCTTGTGGCAACACATGGATGATTTCCAATCCGGGCTCCATAGCCAGGTTTTCCATGTCAGACTCCATTTTGTCAAGCTCGTCCTTGGTGATTTCCTCATACGCGTTTTTGCGTGACAAGGTACCGCGGTGCTGCATGCTCTTGATATGGTGTCCTGCAATGCCTACAAATACATTTTTAATGTCTACTTGGCTCTGTCTTTTGGCTTCGGCTACTGCCAAACGGATGGCCTCTTCGGCCTTTCCAATATTGGTAACCATACCGCGTGACACGCCTCCCTGGCTTGGGGCCTTGCCCATGCCAAGTACATTGATTTTGCCGTTCTCGGCCATTTGACCTACAATCGCACAAACCTTGGTTGTGCCGATGTCTAGACCTACAATAATATCGTTCTTAACTCCCATATGTGGATGAAATCTGTCAGTGTGTTGGATTTTGGACATGTTTGGTTTCAGGTTGTACAGTTTGCTGCCCGCTACGTTCTCCTACGATCTGGTTTTTGTACTTCAGGTTGATAACTGAGTACTTATCCCACCCTAGGTTCTTTAGCGCTTTTATATAGAAAATACGCAGGTTTTCCATCTTTTCGGCCAGGTTTTCCGGACTTCCAATAACAATGCTATGCTTTCCTACTCGGGGAATCAAAATAATGTCTCCGAAGTTGTCTACATAGCACTGTTCAAACTGTTGGTTCCAAAAAGGATGGTTTTTAATAAAGTTGGCCACTTTCAGCAATTGTTTCATAACTCCGCTATACACGCGCGCTGAGTCTTGGTACTTTTCATGGATAAATCCATTGGCCGCTGGCACATCTGCGCTGAAGTTGCCGCTATAAGGGATTTTAGCCCCGGTTGAGTCTATGAACCAGGTTTCGCCATAGCTGTTTTGCACCCGCAATACGGGCATGCGCTGCACCACTTGTATGCGCAATATGCCATCTAGGGTCGTAAATGCCTGCGCTGAGGCAATCCCTCTGTGTTTTTTGAGTATGCCTTCTATTTTCGCTATGCTAATGCTGCTTGCATTCTTGCCTATAGGATTTCCTGTGCTCTTGGTGATAAGGTCGCTTACGTCCTGCTGGGTGACAAAATAAATGCCTGTGTCGGGCTTAATCTTAATCTCTAACTTGCTTATGATTCTGTTTTTGCCCGCAAACTGCAAGGAAAACCATATGCTGACGGTAATGAGAATCAGGGATCCCAACAACACCACCAAACCGAATCGGGTATTTGCGAAGGCTTTAATTTTGTTCATACAGTTTCTTTACTTTAGGCACAATACGGTCTATATCTCCTGCTCCTAGGATGAGCAAGAGTTCGGGTGCTTGGTCACGTATCTCTTTCAAGGCGCTTTCCTCTGTCACCAATTGCTTTTCTGCCAAGCTTACTTTCTCTAGCAACCAAGAGGAGGTGATGCCTTCCAAAGGCAATTCGCGCGCAGGATAAATATTCATAAGCCACAAGCTGTCGAGCTCAGACAAGCTTGCTGCAAATCCTTCGGCAAAGTCGCGGGTGCGGGTGAATAGGTGGGGCTGAAATATCCCTGTGAGCTTGCTGTTTGGGTACAATTCGCGTACAGAACTGATGATGGCGCTGAGTTCTTGTGGATGGTGGGCGTAGTCGTCAATAACAACGCCTTTTTCGCTGCGCGAAATGTATTCAAAACGGCGTTTTACGCCTTTGAAACTTTTGATGCCTTGCTTCACATCAAAACGGTCAAGGTTGAGAATGTCCAAGCAAATACCGAGGGCTGCGGTCGCATTTTCGATGTTGTGAAAGCCAGGCAATCCTGCGCATATGTCGGTCACTTCGCGGAAACTTTCTACCCCGTCTTCGACAAATCGACTGGAATAGTTGAAGTAGAAATACCCATCGCGAACAGCAGTAAAATGACTGCTAAAATCGGCGTTTTCACCCGTTTCTATGCCATACGTACAGGTATGTATATCTATGGGAGGCTTAATATTTACTTCCTTATTCAGAACCAGGGTGCCACCAGGTACTATTTTTTGGGCAAATACTTCAAAGGCTTCAAAAAAGGCCTCATGGGTATGGTAAATATCCAAGTGGTCTGGGTCAGCAGCGGTGATAACCGCAACATCTGGACTCAATCGGTGGAAACTCCTATCGAACTCATCTGCCTCCAATACAACGGTGGGTTTTCCAGGGGAAAGGTCGCGGCCGTCGGTTTTGCGCAGGTAATTCGTATTGTAATTGCTGCTAATGCCTCCCAAGAATGCGGTGAAATTGATTCCACAGCTATGCAATAGGTGTGCAATCAGGGTAGACGTGGTGGTTTTGCCATGCGTTCCCGCCACGGCAATACAGTATGCATTGCGGCTGATAAGCCCAAGCACTTCGCTGCGCTTCAATATCTCACGCCCTTGTGCCTTAAAGTAGTTCCACTGCTTGTGGTCTGCAGGGATCGCTGGGGTAAGTACAATCAGACTGTTGCTATCCGCAGCCGCAATGGCTGCAGGTATACTGTCTATACTGTCTTCATAGGTAATGTGTATGCCTTCAGCTTCAAGTTCTAGGGTCAGCGGTGAGGGGGTTTTATCATATCCACTCACCCGCACTCCAGATGCATTGAGGTAGCGGGCTATAGCACTCATGCCTATACCACCAATTCCAAGGAAATAGGCCTGTTCTATGTTGCTGGTGTTTAGTGCTTCCATATCTTTTCTACTTCATTTACAATGGCGGCGGTGGCTTCAGGTCTGGCAGCACGTGAAACGGATTGCTGCATCTGTTGCAGGGTGTGCGTATCCGCGCAGAGTCTGAGTATTTCAGGCACAAGCTTGGTCGCGGCGTCGCTGTCTTTCACCAGCACGGCGCCATCGATTTGCGTAATTTTTAATGCGTTCTGGGTTTGGTGGTCTTCGGTAACATTGGGACTCGGTACCAAAATGGAGGCTTTTCCAGCCACTGCGATTTCGGCGATACTCAAGGCACCCGCGCGGGATACCACCAGGTCGGCTGTCGCATAGGCATAGTGCATTTCCTTCAAAAAGGTGAAAATTTTCGTTTGTGCGGGCATCTGGGTCGTGGCTTGGAAGTTCTTTCCGGTTTGCCATATTACCTGCACTCCTGCGGCTTCCAATGCCTGCAGTTGCGCTTGTATGCTTTGATTGATGGTTCTGGCGCCTAAGCTTCCACCGGTGATAAAAACCACGGGCCTACTTGAATCAAAGCCAAAGAAGGCCATCGCTTCAGATTTGCTGGGCAGGTTCAGTATTTCAGGGCGCACGGGATTGCCTGTGCACACGGTTTTCTCTTTGGGGAAAAACTGCTCCATACCCTCAAAACCAGTGCAGATGACCGATACCCTTTTTGCCAATAACTTATTGGTGAGTCCTGCGTAGCCGTTCCCCTCCCAAATAAGTCCGGGATATCCATTGCGGCCTGCCGCAGCCAAAATAGCCAAGCTCGCATATCCTCCTGTGCCAATGACTACATCGGGTTGGAAGGATTTGAGTATGCCTTTGGCCTTGAAGTAGCTGCTGACAAAGCGCCATAAAACTTTGAAATTCTCTAAGGAAAGGCTGCGTTTCAATCCAGAAATGTCAAGTCCTTGTATGGCGTAGCCTTCCTGCGGGATTTTTTCCATTTCCATACGCCCATTGGCCCCAACAAAAAGGATTTCCGTGTCGGGGTATCTGCGCTGTATTTCCTTCGCAATAGCAACTGCTGGGAAAATATGGCCTCCGGTGCCTCCGCCTGATATGATAACTTTATGCGGCAATGATTTGTTGGTCTTTAATTTTGTTTTCTTGTATGGTACGGCTCACCGAGAGGATAACCCCAAAGGCAATGCTATTGAAGAACAGCGAGGTTCCACCCATACTTACAAGGGGAATGGTGAGTCCCGTTACCGGTAAGATGCCTACGGCCACACCCATATTTACGAAGGCTTGAAAACTCATGCTAAAACACAATCCAAGCGCGAGTAGGGCGCCAAACGCCTTTGGACTGTCCACCACAATTTTCATACATCGGTATATCAGCAGCAGAAAGAGCATGATGACCAATGCACCGCCAAAAAGCCCGTATTCTTCTACGATGATGGCGTAGATAAAATCTGAGTAAGGGTGAGGCAAATACGCACGCTGGGTGCTATTGCCAGGGCCTTTGCCAAACATACCACCCGAGGCCACCGCAATCTTCGATTGCAACTGCTGGTAACTTCCCTCTCCACCGTCTTTTTGGGTAAAGGTCTCTATTCGTTTTTTCCATGTGGGTATCCGCGTGCCACCCAGGTTTTCAGTGTTTATGGTCAACAATATGGTAACGAGCAATCCAATAAGAAGCATTCCTGCACCGGCGAGCAAGCCTAGGTATTTTAGGTTGATGCGGCCGATAAACAACAACATGTTACAGGTAACAAACACAACGAGGGCAGTACTCAAGTTTTCTGGTGCAATAAGAACAACAACAATCAATATGACCAGAAGGATGTTGCGAAATACCTTGAAACTGTCGATTTCTTCTTGGTTTTTGCTCAAATACCGTGCGATGTACATGATCAGAAATAGCTTGGCCATATCCGAAGTTTGGAAGGTGATTCCAAGTCCCGGTATGGGCAGTACCCGTGTGGCATTGTTGATTTCCGAACCCACAAAAAGGGTCACCACAAGCAGGGCGATACTAATCCACAGAAACAGCTGTGATAAGCGCGAAAAGTAGAGGTAGTTTACCAGGTGGCAGAGGTATAGAAAGAACAATCCGATCAGCAGAAAGCCGGTGTGGCGCAAGAAATAGAATTCTGTGTTGCCGCCGTGCTTGCTAAAGGCAAGGGTAACGGTGGAACTGTACACCGCTAGAATTCCGATAAGACTTAGAATAAATACGATGGCCCAAATCCATGGGTCACCGCGAAATATTCTGCTGAAACGGGTTGAAAAATCCATATTACAAGTTTTTTACTGCCTCTTTGAATTGGCGACCGCGGTCTTCGTAGTTGTCGAATAAATCGAAACTCGCGCAAGCTGGGGATAGCAATACCACATCGCCTGATGCACCCAATCTGCTTGCCACGTGCACCGCTTCTTTGGCACTCATGGTGTTGATGATCATGTCTACATCATTCTGAAATGCTTGGTGGATTTTGCGGTTGTCTAAGCCCAGGCAAATGATGAATTTCACCTTCTCACGAACCAAGGGTTTGATTTCGTCGTAATTGTTGCCTTTGTCTACACCGCCTGCAATCCAAATCACAGGTTTATCCATGCTTTCAAGCGCGTACCAAGTGGAATTTACATTGGTAGCTTTAGAATCATTAATATACTCAATTTGATTGGTTTTTGCAACAAATTCGAGTCTGTGTTCGATGTTGTCAAAGCTCATTAGGCTCTCGCGAATGCTGTCTTTGCGCACGTCGAGTAGTCCTGATACGATTCCTGCGGCCATGGTGTTGTAGGTGTTGTGAATCCCACGTAGTGTAATTTCTTGCATATTGATGTTGTATTTGTTTTTTTCTGTTTGGATATGAATGTGCCCGTTTTCGGTCCAGGCTGCTGAGTTTTCGTTTTTTTCTAAGCCAAATCCCAAAAGCTGTGCATTGGGTTTCATCTGCTGTAGATATTGGTTTGTAATTTGGTCTTCGGTGCAGTAGATAAAGTAGTCTGCTTGGGTTTGGTTCAGTCCCAATCTGAACTTACTGGCCACATAATTCTCAAGTTTGTAGTCATAGCGGTCCATATGGTCAGGTGTGATATTGGTGAGCACTGCGATATGGTTGTGGAAGGTGAAATTCCCGTCCAGCTGAAAGCTGCTCAGTTCCAATACATAGTAGTCATAGTTGTTTTCCGCAACTTGGCGGGCAAAGCTTTTGCCGATATTCCCGCCCAATCCCACATTGAATCCTGCTTGCTTTAGGATATGGTAGATGAGGCTGGTCGTAGTGGTTTTGCCATTGGTTCCGGATATGGAGATAATCTGCGCTTGGGTGTATGGACCTGCAAACTCAATTTCAGACACCACGGGAATGCATGCCGCTTTGGCTTTTACCACCAAGGCCACGTTGTCCGGAATTCCGGGGCTTTTTACAATGCAATCTGCATTGAGAATCAGGGCTTCTGTGTGGGTTTTTTCTTCGAATGCCACATCATGCGCACGCAACTCGGACTTATAGCCTTCAGCTATGCTTCCGAGGTCAGAGACAAACACATCCCAGCCTTGTTT
The DNA here is from genome assembly GCA_040376005.1 of Flavobacteriales bacterium. Classification (GTDB taxonomy): domain Bacteria; phylum Bacteroidota; class Bacteroidia; order NS11-12g; family UBA955; genus JAGXTF01. The sequence goes on along the minus strand of JBEIRK010000022.1, from coordinate 3,992 downwards.
TTTACCAAGGATGGCGGTGCCTGTTCCACTTTCGCCTGCGCCCAATATGACCAATCTTTTTTTCAACGCAGTTTAAGCAGGGCCAATGAGGCCAATACGAGGATTACAGTAATGAGCCAGAAACGCAATGTGATTTTGCTCTCCGGAATGTTTAATTTTTGATAGTGATGGTGCAGGGGCGACATGAGGAAGATTCTTCTACCTTCGCCATACTTCTTCTTGGTGTATTTGAACCAGCCCACTTGCAATACCACAGATAGGCTTTCCGCGAAAAAGACACCGCACAAAATAGGAATCAGCAATTCCATTTTGATAATAATCGCTACAGCGGAAATAGCTCCACCAAGTGCCAAACTGCCCGTGTCGCCCATGAATACCTGCGCGGGATAGCCGTTATACCATAGAAAGCCCAAACAAGCGCCAATTACGGCCGCCAAAAACACCACCACTTCGCCCGAATTGGGTACATAAATAATGTTGAGATAACCAGCCAGTTTAATGTTACCTGCTGCATAGGCAAGTATTCCCAAGCCTGCACCCACAATGGCTGTTGTTCCGGCTGCAAGCCCATCGATACCATCGGTGAGGTTTACCGCATTGGTTACCGCCATGCAGATGAAAATGATAACGGGAACGAAGATGAACCATGCATTGTGCTCACCTGGGATGAGGTCGGTGTAGCTAAACTTGTCTTTGAATATGGGCAGATTGGTGTCCAAAGGCAACTTTCCTTGGTTGTGCGTGTAGTCGATAACCACGGCAATGATGACACCCAACAACAGTTGTCCTATCAGCTTGGTGGTGGCCTTCATGCCCTCTTTGTTTTTCTTAAATACCTTGATGTAATCGTCTGCGGCACCAATCATGCCCATCCATAAGGTGCTGATGAGCATAAGAATCACGTAGACGTTGTCCAAGCGGGCGAAAAGCAGGGTAGGAATGGTTATGCTGAGCAGAATGATAATGCCCCCCATGGTTGGAGTGCCTTTCTTCTGCATTTGCCCCTCGAGGCCCAGGTTGCGTATGGTTTCCCCAATTTGTTTTTTCTGTAACCAGTAAATGATGCGCTTTCCGATGAGCAGGGCTATCAATAGGCTAAGAATGCCTGCAAGGGCAGCACGAAATGTAATATACTGGAATACGCCCGCACCGGAGATGCCGGCTTCATCCAAATATTTAAACAAGTGGTACAGCATTAGATTGAATTATTGAAGGTTTCTTGAATGGTGGCTTTATCGTCGAAGGGGTGTTTCACGCCCTTGATTTCTTGGTAGGTTTCGTGCCCTTTTCCGGCAATGAGTATCACGTCGCCCGGACCTGCCAAGGCTGCAGCCACTTTGATGGCCTCTTTGCGGTCGCTGATGCGCAATACTTTTTTGTAATGCTGGGCTTCTACGCCGGCTTGCATTTCATCCAAAATGGCTTCAGGGTCCTCATCTCTAGGATTGTCACTGGTAAGGATTACTTTGTCACTCAGGCGGGTGGCGATTTTGGCCATTTCTGGTCTTTTGGCCGCATCTCTGTTGCCGCCGCAACCCACTACAGTAATGAGTTTTTCGCCTCTGCTGCGAATTTTATTGATGGTGTCCAGCACGTTCGCCAAGGCATCAGGTGTATGCGCGTAATCCACGATGGCGGTCTTTTTGTTCGGTCCTTGGATGGCCTCGAATCTGCCATTTACGCGAGGTAATGCAGACAACTGTACTTCGAGTTCAGGGTCTCCTTGGGTAAGCAAGAAGGCTGCACCATATACTGCCGTGAGGTTGTAGGCATTGAATTCGCCTACCAAACCCACCCAAATCTCTTTGCCATTGATATGCAACTGGGTGCCATTAAAGTCACACTCCATAATGCGGCAGTTAAAATCCGCAGTGCCATGCAGGCTGTAGGTATATTTGGTGGCCTTGGTGTTTTGTAACATCACCATGCCGTTTTTCTCGTCTTTATTGGTAAGGGCAAAGGCGGAAGAGGGTAGGATATCAAAAAACGACTTCTTGGCCTTGATATACGCGTCGAAGGTTTTGTGGTAATCCAGGTGGTCGTGGGTGATATTGGTAAAAATGCCCCCCGCAAATTGGATTCCTGCAATGCGCTGCTGGTGTGCGGCATGCGAACTCACTTCCATGAAACACTTGCTGCAACCCGCCTGCGCCATAGCACTCAGATTTCTGTAAACAGAAACTACGTCTGGAGTAGTATGGGTGCTTGGATATACGGTTTTTCCGATGCGGTATTCTACGGTGGACAATAGGCCGCAGGTTTCACCGCGTTGGCTAAATAACTGATACAATAGCGTGGCAACGGTGGTTTTGCCATTGGTGCCGGTTACTCCAACTACTTCCATGCTTTCGTCGGGCTTGTCAAAAAAGTTGCGGCACAGGGTACCGGCTGCATTTGGCACGGACGCAACTTGGATAAAGGTAATCCCCGCAGTTGTTTCAGGTATGTGCTGACAAAGCACCGCAACGGCGCCACCCGCCAAAGCTTGAGGAATAAAGTCATGTCCATCAACGCGGGTGCCCGGCATGGCCATATACAATAGGTTTGTACCTTGAACCCTGCTGTCTAGGCTGATATCGTGAATCTGCACTGAAGTGTCGCCCAGTACCTGCAGCGTATCAAGTCCTTCTATAATTTCTTGGAGTGTTTTCACTTAGTAGGGTTTTAAAATGAAGTGAATGGTTTGGCCAGGCACAACGGCACTGCCTGACTTAATGCTTTGGTCAACCACGCGACCGTAACCCTCAAATGTTACTTTTAGCTTCCGTTCCTCCATAAGCAGTATCGCATCGCGGATGCCCATGCCACTGGCGTCAGGCACGGTCTTGTTGTTTACTGGAACTGGATTTAAGCGTATGCTGTATTCGCCCGATTTGCCGCGTATCCAGGCCGTTACATCTACCCCTGTGTCCATATGGCTGCTTACTCCCAAATAGTTGAGCACGGATACGGTGCTGCTTCTGCGACCTGCCAGTATTTCTGGGATATAGGGTTTGTCTACGGTTTGCAAACCCGGATGCAACTTTACATTGCTGCTGTAAATACGATCTGCAATGGCTTTGAATACTGGACCCGCTACTGCGCCACCATAATAGGCGCCTTTTCTCGGTTCGTTTACCACTACAATCACAGTGTACTGCGGATTGTCTGCTGGGAAGTATCCTACAAAAGATGCTTTGTAGCTGCTCTTGTCGTAGCCGCCCGTTTTATGGATTTGCGCGGTACCCGTTTTACCGGCCACAGTGTAATCCGCGTTTTTCAAATTGGTCGCCGTTCCATTGAGCACCACACCCTCCATCATTTTCTTCAAGGCAGATATGGTTTCTGGCTTGCAGATTTGCTTGTTCAATACCACGGGTTCAATCTGCTTTATCATTTTGCCTTCATGGCGAATCTCTTTCACCATATAAGGCTTCACCATTTGGCCATTGTTGGCTATGGCATTGTAGAACATCAGCATTTGCAAGGGCGACATTTTGATTTCATAGCCTATGCTCATCCAAGGAAGTGAAATGGCTGACCAGTCGCTGCTCTTCTTTGTTTTAATACGCGGATTGTTTCTGCTTTTAATGTCAAAATCAGGTTTGATGTTAAACCCAAGGTCTAGAGCATGCTCTGTGAATTTTTCAGGGTCTTTCCCGTAGTGCTTTACCACCAATTTGCTAATGCCCACGTTGCTCGATTTCTCGAACACTTCTTTTAGGGTAAGGATGTTTTTGTTGGGCTTGGTAGCATCTTCCATGGGTGCGTCATAGAATTTGGTTTTTCCGCCTTCCACATTCACACTATCATCTAGGGTGCAGTATCCATCATCTATCAGTGCCATGGCAGATAGCAGTTTGAATGTGCTACCTGGATCGCTGAACTCGTCTACTGCATAGTTCTGCTCTTCAAAGTATTTGCCGTCTTTGCCGCGTTTGAGGTTGGCAATGGCCTTAATGGCACCGGTGCTCACTTCCATTACAATGGCACAGCCATGGTCCGCTTCATTT
>JBEIRK010000245.1:0-1803 GCA_040376005.1 Flavobacteriales bacterium | reverse complement strand
ATGCCTGGAAGCAAAACCGATGGCGAATGTGCTATTTTCCTTATGAATAGCGGCACTCCAGGTAAAACCCAAGGTATGGTTTCTATTTTCCTTCAAAAATTAAAAGAAGAAGGATTTAGAAATTTGGTGCGCACCCGTTTGAAAAAGTATAACGATGCTTGCATTCAAGCTTTCCTAAAAGGGGATACCAAACCATTGTTTGAAAATTTGAAAGAACTAAGCAGCATTTTCCTTGAAAACTTCAAACCTATGATTCCTGAGAAGTTTGAAGAGGTATGGCGCAAGGGCATTGAAACCAATACCTACTATCTTAAGTTGTGTGGTTCTGGCGGCGGCGGATTTATTCTTGGTTTTACCCAGAATATGGAAGAAACCCGCAAAGCCTTGAAAGGCCATGAACTTCAAGTAATTCACCAATTTTAATATGTCCGGCACTGGCCGGAATACTGCAGTCAACATCATGCTCCTTCTTGGGGCTGTTAGATGGTATAATCTCGCGTTAATCGTATTAAGCCAATATTGTATAGCATGGTTTGTGTTTCTGCCTCAAACAGAAATTCAACACCTACTGCAAGACCTTCGATTGCACCTTATTGTTCTCAGTACCTCTTTGTCCTTGGGAGGAGCCTTTGTCATCAATGGTTTCTATGATATGGATAAGGATCTGGTAAACCATCCACAGCGGGTAGTGCTGTTTCGCCTACTTGGGCAGAATTTCATGCTCAATATGTATGCCCTGATTACGGTGGTTTCGCTATTGCTCGCCCTAGCCGCTTCGCTTAAAGTATTCGTTTTTGTAGCTATTTTGGTATTTATGTTTTGGTTTTATAGCCATAAGCTTCAAAAACTACCGCTAATTCGTGAAATCGCAGGCACGCTGTTGGCAATCTCTCCCTTAATCGCCATTTGGCTGCATTATGGCAAAATGCATATCGGATTTGCGATGTATATGTCTAGTTTGGCCATGGTAGGCTTTACCCGCGAGGTGGTGAAAGACCTTACAGGAAATAAAGGCAACCTAATCTTTGGCTATCAAACTGTGGTTGTGGCTACGAGTCAGGGTTTTGCCAAGCGCTGGTTGGCCTGGGTGAATGTGTTGCTTGCCTCTTTCTACGCAATAGGACTATTTACATTGATTAAGAAGTGGGATTACTTTGCACTGATAAGCAGTTTTTCCATAGTAGCGGCTCTGGTAATCTCTTTATCCCTGCTTCTTACCCGTTCAGAAAATTCCTACAGAATAGCAGATACCTTGCTCAAAGCAGTAATTGTTATTCATCTGCTTAGCCTTGCCGTATCTGACTTTATAGTTTTTTAACTATAGCTTCTTTATGAAGTGAAACCCTTTCTTTTCATACCCTTTGGATTCATAAAATCTGTGCCCGTCCAAATTCTCTAAATAGGCATCCAGCATCATTACCCTGCATTGATTCTGCTGCGCAATGCGTTCCAATTCTTGCTGCAATATATGTCCCACTCCCTTGCCCCGCCATTGGCTATCCATAACCACATTGTCTGGTTCTAAGTATTTACCGCAGTATAACTTATGAGAAATCCAATAGCCACTCATCCCGATGCAGGTATTACCATGAAAAATGCCTAACAAATGGTAGTTAGGCTCCTGCATTAAGCACTCCGTTCGTTCTTTATACCACTCAAACTTCAGCGCAGGGTTGAGTTGCGAATACAGAGGGAATAAGTCCAAGCGGCTCTCCAAATCATGAATTTCTTTTAGGCTGAATTCCATGCTCAAAATTAAGTAGGACAGACGAATGTGGAAGAAAAAAATACATACTACAATCT
>JBEIRK010000159.1:0-4833 GCA_040376005.1 Flavobacteriales bacterium | reverse complement strand
TGTCCATCGCAATTACGCGGATATGGTTTGTGATCGTGGTATCAAACAATAAAGGGTCAAAGGTGCTTATAGATCCAGGCGCACCATGAAAAACCACGAGGGTAGGTAATGTGCTGTCGCCTACACTTACAAATCTCCAATTTCTTCCTTGGTATGGATAATGTTGAATCTGGAAATCACTGTTCCTTTTGTACAACTTGCGTTCATAGGAGTTGTCCGATCTTCGGTATTTTACCCACTTCCAATGCGAGCAAGAATTCAAGCAAAGGCTCAGAAGTAGTAAAAAGCGAATTCGACTCCAATTCATTTCTAGACAAATCTACAAAATCTACTCGGGTTCATCTTATCAATTATAGGATAAGTTTCTTGGTCTTTTTCCTAATAAATTGAAGGAATTGTTACATTTTTGCAGTGCTATTTATGATTCAGATAACCACGATTCGAAATAACCCCGCTGAAGTGCTTGAAAGATTGGCTTTGCGCGGATTTGACGCAAGTACCACGATTCAAGAAATTGTACAAACCGACAAAAGTGCACGGGAAGCAAGATCTGAAATGGAGCAGTTGCAAAGCAGATCCAATCAAATAAGCAAAGAAATTGGCGAGCTCATGCGCAGCGGTAACAAAGCGGATGCCGAAGTGCTGAAATCTGAAACAGCAACCATTAAAGAAAGTCTTAAGGGACTTGAAGAAAAAGTAGAAACCCTAGAAAAAAAGGTTCAAGATCTTATTATTACCCTTCCCAATACGCCTTCAATGGAAGTTCCATTGGGTAAAGACGCTGAAGACAATAAAACCATTTTTGTACATGGCCAAGCAAGTGTTTTACACGCTGCCGCAATGCCCCATTGGGAATTAGCACGCAAGTATGATTTGATTGATTTTGAATTGGGTGTGAAAATTGCAGGTGCGGGTTTTCCTGTCTACAAGGGAAAAGGTGCACGCTTGCAGCGCGCATTAATTCAGTTCTTCCTCAATGAAGCTGGAAATGCAGGCTATCTCGAAATTCAACCTCCCATTGTGGTGAATGAAGCCAGCGGTTTTGGAACAGGACAATTACCCGATAAAGAAGGACAGATGTATTTTATCGGTGAAGACCAATTGTACCTTATCCCAACTGCCGAAGTGCCTATTACCAACATGTACCGCGATGTGATTCTTCAAGATGCCGAACTGCCTATAAAAAATTGTGGTTACACCCCTTGTTTTCGCAGAGAAGCAGGTAGCTATGGTGCACATGTTCGCGGACTCAATCGCTTGCATCAGTTTGATAAGGTGGAAATTGTACAAATTGTAAAGCCCGATCAAAGTTATGCTGTGTTGGAAGACATGTCTCAATACGTACAAAGCCTGCTGCAGAAGTTAGGTCTTCATTACCGTGTATTGTTGCTTTGTGGCGGTGATATGGGTTTTGCCAGCGCCAAAACCTATGATATGGAGGTGTGGAGTGCCGCACAAGAGAAATGGCTCGAAGTGAGCTCTGTAAGCAATTTTGAAGCCTTCCAAACCAACCGCTTGAAATGCCGCTACAGAACCGAGTCAGGCAAAACAGAATTGGCGCATTCCCTTAATGGCAGTGCCTTAGCCTTGCCTAGAATTGTAGCCGCCTTGCTTGAGAATAACCAAACGGAAGAAGGGATTCGAGTACCAGAAGTACTGCAACCCTATACAGGATTCTCCATCATCGATTAATTTCAAGTGGATGCCACGCTTTATCTAGAAGGTATCTCTGAGGCAATTTCCAGTATTTTGGTGAGAACTGAGGCTTCAGGCTGGTGGCCTTAAAAAGCGGGCCAACAAAAGGTTTCGACAAAAGACGCAGGGGGATTATTTAATTATTTGAACTAAACAAATTGTCCAAATATACTTTTGAGATGACTTCTGAAATAATAACCAGCTTTTCTTGGCTGTTTAGTATTAGAATGTTTATTTTGTTCCTATGTCGCATGCCTCATTTGTAAATCCGGTTGAAGCTTTTGATTGGGAGAAAAAAGATTGGCAACTTGAAGAGTTGCTCCAATCTGTGGTGGTAATACAATCTTTTCCAAATGAATTGGCCAAATTGCTCAAAGATATTACCCCAGAAAAACTGAATGCACAGTATCGCGAGGGAAGCTGGACCGTAAATCAAATTGTGCATCACTTAGCGGATAGCCATATGAATGCATGGATTCGCACCAAACAAATTCTCCATGCAGATAACCCAACGGTAATGCCCTATGACCAAGATGCCTGGGCATCAGGAGTTGATTATCAATTCAATTATGAAGCATCCTATGTAGTCGTTGTTGCGCTTCACCAGCGCTGGAGTTTGTTGCTTTTAGAAGCATTAAAAACACCTGAAAAATTGTTGCGAACCTATTTTCACCCTGAGCATAATAAAACCTTCACTTTGGCTCAGTTAATAGCTCAGTACGGTTGGCATTGTAGGCAGCACCTTGCTCAATTGGTCTTTGCCATTCAACACCCTTAAGGCTGAGGAGCCCTATATTTCTCCTCCACTCAGAAAATATTTTTCTCAAACCTAGGCAACAGGAATTCGCAACTGCCGTCCAACTGCCATGAAGACACGCTTCGTTGCAGTTACTTGTATCCTCTTGGGTTTTATCCTCTTACCTGCGCATGCGCAAATGACCATGCAAGCAGGCGTACAACTGCGTTCAGAATGGAATGCCTATCATGTTACACGATTGGATGGGGCCTCTACCAGGCACCTAAACGGGCAGCCAGATATAGCGCATGGTATCGTCCTTTCACAATACTTTAAGCCTAGATTTTTTGGCGAATGTGCATTCAATTTTAATAAAGCCCGCTATGAGATAAATCAAACAGTTGGCTCTTCTGTTTTTCAAAAAGCGAATATTCGTTTTATACAAACAAATCTGAATCTCGGATACCATCTGTTTTCCAATAAAAAAATCAATCCCTATGTCTTTGGAGGAATGCAGTTCCTACACCGCCGCTGGGGAGAAGAATATTATCTGGGTGCATTGATTCCAGATTCGCGCTGGCCCAACCAACGATTATTAATTCAGTCAGGGCTGGGTATTGCCTTTCCTGTAGCACAGAAATTGCATATGCGCCTCTTTGCCGGTTTAAGGCACAATCTCCATCAATCCCTTATTTACGATACTCCTATGAATCAAATATTCACAGGTTTCTCCTTGCTTGCTGCTTGGCAAACCAACCCCAAGCCCAACTACGTAAAATGTCCAAAATTTTAACACTATGCATACCTATCAAAAAATCATTACAGCCTCGGTGGCACTCGTTGCACTGCTAACAGCGTGTAGAAAAGACCGTGTCATTATTACCCCCAATCCCAGTGGCCCAACGCCGAAATCATTGGATGTCGCTGCCATGTGGAAAGACAAAGCCCCGAAGGCTCAAAAATTTACAATTGACATGTCTAAGAATGAAACGATTACAACTTCTTCTGGCAGTAGGTTCTATTTCAGTTCAAATTGCCTTCTGCATACCGATGGAAGTCCGGTTACAGGAACGGTTGAGGTGAACATTACAGAATTTAGAACGGCTGCAGATATGCTGTTTTCAGGCATCACCGTTACCTCCGGGTCAGAACTCCTTGAGTCGGGCGGTATGTTTGATATCCATGCATTGCAAAATGGGGAAGAACTGCGCGCAGATAAATCCAACGGGTATATACTCGCCGAAATACCTACAACGTCTAAAAATATTGTAGCTATGGACCTCTGGCAAGGCCAAATGAATGACCGTGACAATCGTAATAAAATAGATTGGAAACAGATAGATTCTGCGAGAGTAAATCCTGTGAACCGCGACTCCATGCAGGGCAATAAGTCATTTCAATATGTGCTGAATTTCAATTATTTCAAATTTGGATATTGCAATATTGACCGGGAACCGTTTTCTGGATTGCCACGTTGTAAAAAATTTAGAATTAAAATGCCTATAGGTTGTGCCGATAGCAATAGTACCGCATTGCTTCTGTTTAAGAAGTTCAACTCATGTGCATGGTGCCATTGGCTAACCGATGAAGATGCCATTACTACATACTATAGTTTACCAGTTGGTGAAACCATCAAAGTATTGGTATACAAGAAAACAGGGAAGGGTGAAGATGATCTTGAATACGCCATTAAAGAGTATACCTTAGAAGATGATGCCCTAGTGGAGTTTACCACGCTTACCAAGTGCACAATGAGTGATTTGGAGGGATTTATTAAAGCACTCTAAGCCAAAATTATTCAGTTAAAGGTCTGTGATTCTTTCACAGACCTTTTTTTTGTGAATTTTTAACAAGGGTTTTTCTCCTTTCAAACTACTTTTGCATTGCGCATGAAAGTGTACAATACGATTCTAGAAACCATTGGAAACACGCCTATGGTGCGTTTAAACCGCATCACACGTGGTCTTCCTTGTGAAGTATATGCCAAAATAGAAACCGTAAATCCGGGCAACTCTATTAAAGACCGCATGGCTCTGAAAATGATTGAGGATGCAGAAAAAGCGGGACTTCTTAAACCCGGAGGAACCATTATTGAAGGTACCAGCGGAAATACGGGCATGGGCTTGGCAATAGCTGCCGTGATGAAAGGGTATAAGTGCATTTTCACCACTACGGATAAGCAAAGTAAAGAAAAGGTGGATGCCCTGAAAGCTTTTGGCGCAGAAGTGATTGTATGCCCAACGGATGTGGATCCAGAAGATCCGCGGAGTTATTATAGCGTTTCTTCACGATTGACCAAGGAAATTCCGAATTCTTGGAAGCCAAATCAGTATGATAACCTCAGCAATTCCGCTGCCCATTACGAACAAACTGGTCCAGAAATTTGGGATCAAACGGATGGT
>JBEIRK010000107.1:0-8579 GCA_040376005.1 Flavobacteriales bacterium | reverse complement strand
GCCCTAGTATACTCTGCCAATGGTGAGTACCTCTTCCTTGAGCCGCAGCTCTCCATGTTGGGTGATGTTGAATTTGTGAATGTAACGCTAGCAGAAATATCAACACCTGTAGGTCAAGGAAACAATACAGATACCGATCCATCTTTACACCCCAACAATGTTCCCTGCCGGTTCTTTATTGGCGCAGATGAGAATGAAAGAATCACCTTTATAGGCAGTTGCAAAAATGGACAAATACTTGGTTATCTCGGAAACCCTTTGAAATCTGTACTCCGCGAAGATGTGTATGAGCTGATCCACAAAATGGATTCGGGAACAGCAGATTCCCTCGAATTTGGGAAAGCGATAATGCCAGGTGAAATAATTTGGAGCTTCAAAGGCCAATCCATTTTTCAAGACCACATCTTACCTGAAGGATTCGATGGCAACCGCAGCGAATATATTCTAAACAACGTACCTATTGATATAGCGGTATGGGACCTCGACCACCGCTATGAGTTTCTGAATAAAACATCTATAAAAAATGATGCTCTCAGAGAATGGATTATCGGAAAATCCGACTTTGAGTATATGACATACAGACAATTGCCTGTCCAAAGCGCCATTCGCAGACGCATGCTTTTCAACCGCGCAGTCCTCACGCGTAAGCCAATACAGTGGATTGAAAAGTTTACTAAGGACAATAATAACTACAGTATTTTGCGGGTGTATGAGCCCGTGTTGAATAAAAAAGGGATACCGGAAATGGTTTATGGCTATGCCATCAATGTAACCCAAGCCATCAATTCAGAAACCACCTTAAACCATATAAAATCTGCATTTGATGGCGCAAGAACACCTATGGCCTTGTGCGGTGCAGACAATGTGATTTACTATACAAACCAGAGCTTTAGAAACCTCTTGAATATTCAAGAAAACTCAGACAGTTTGCTCATTAAACGCTGGTTTGAATTCTGTTCTCTTGAGGACCAGTTTAAAGTGATGAATGATGTCTTACCTGCCTTAAATAAAAAATCGCATATACAACTGCAATTAAATTGGCATTTGGACAGCCATTACGGCGTTGCATCCAAGACAGATCTAAGTATTACCGACGACAATCAACTGCTTATCATCATAGACCCAGTTGAAATTCCTGAAGAAGATTAAGTAGAATATTTATTCTTCTTCGCCCACTTGCTGTCGCCACATGGCAAAGTATAGTCCCTTTTCTTCAATGAGTTGGGCATGCGTTCCCTGCTCAATAATGCGACCTTTCTCTAACACATATATTCGATCTGCGTGCATAATGGTACTTAACCTGTGTGCGATGAGAACGTTCATTCTATCGCGCTGACCAGAAACCTCACGCACAGTGCGGGTGATATCTTTTTCCGTAATGGAATCCAAGGCTGAAGTAGCTTCGTCAAACACCATCAAACGCGGATTGCGCAGCAAAGCCCTGGCAATGGAAATACGCTGCTTTTCACCACCAGACACTTTAATGCCACCCTCTCCTATTTGTGTGTCCAAGCCTTTTTCAGCCCGCTGTAATAAGGTATCAGCTGCCGCGCGATGCAACACATCAAACATTTCCTGCTCGGTTGCTGAAGGTTTTACAAACAACAAATTGTCGCGGATGGTTCCGCTAAATAATTGGCTCTCTTGGGAGACCAGACCCAATTGGTTGCGTAAATCTGAAGTTAAGATTTCATCTTGGCTATAGTTGTTGTAGGAAATAAGGCCTGAATTGGGTCTGTATAAACCTACCAACAGCTTCACTAGGGTACTCTTTCCACTGCCCGATGGGCCAACAAAGGCAACCGTCTCCCCTTTTTTCAAAGTAAAGTTAATCTCAGAAAGTGCATCTCTATTGGCGGTTTTATGCCTAAATGCTACTGCATTAAAAGTGATATATTCCAAATTCCCAAGAACAGCAGGATTCTCCGGTCTCGGCTCTGGCTGCAGCAGCATGAGATTATTAAAACGATCTAAGGATATTTGCGCTTCGCGCCAAGTTTGAATAAACGTACCTAGCTCCTGCAAGGGATTAAATATAAAAAAGGTATAGAATAGGAATTGAATATACATGCCCGGAGTAATGCGCTGGGTAAATACCATCCAACTCAAAAACAACAACAAGCAATTGCGCATAAGGTTGATGATGGTACCCTGCACAAAACCCAAAGTGCGCACCTTTTTCACTTTTTTCAGCTCTAATCCAAGAATACGCAAAGTATTCTGACTGATACGGCGAATTTCCTGAGTAACCAGCCCTAGGCTTTTTACCAATTCAATGTTGCGCAAACTCTCTGTAGTCGTGCCTGCCAATTCGGAAGTTTCACGAACGATATCTTTCTGAATCACTTTGATTCGTTTGGAAAGCAAGGAACTGCTGATTCCAACAATGACCATGGCACCTAAAAAAACAGGTGCAATAAGCCAATGCACTGTAAACGAAGCAAAAAACACGAAAACAACGCCTACCGCACTGGTGAAAAGCAAATTGACTGTAAGTACAATCAAACGTTCCGAATCCGTCCTTACCTTCTGTAAAATGTTTAAGGTCTCCCCGCTGCGGCTGTCCTCAAACGTGGCGTAGGGCAAATCCAGTGTATGCCGAATCCCATCCATGAAAATATGAGCCCCACTCTTTTGAATGGCTACATTGAGAAAGTAGTCTTGAAAATTCTTGGCAATCCTACTTACCATTGCCACTCCAATTCCTACCAACAGCCAAAAGCCTACACCTTTGATAAATGCATCGCCACTGTATGCTGCATATTTGGTGAGATAGCGGTCCATAATGTTTCTTCCTACCCAGGGATCGAGCATAGAGAACACCTGATTTATGGTTGCGAGCAAGAGAGCCGTTAACAGAAGGCCATTCTGACCTTTAAGATATTTGTATAGAACTTTCAAAACATTTGTTTAAACAACATTTAAGCAACATGTAATTCCTACGATTGTTTGAGTTTGTGTAAATAATTGCCACCAAAGGCATAAAAAACCAAAGCACAAGCTGCAATCAGCAAGCCGAAAGCCTCTCTGGCCCTCTCTGTATTCTTATTGTGCATGGCATCACCGAATCCTTCCCATTGTTCAGGCCACTGAAGTATGGCGAGCACAAGGCAGACTGCTGCTGAAATAAGGAAAACTGCTTTACCAGGATACAACACGAAGGCCCAAATTGCGGCGAGCATACCTGCGCAGGCATAGAATGCGATCCATAACATAGAATCGGGATCATTATACTGTACTACTGCGAAGTACAGGAATACTAAAAACCAAAATCCAAATGTGAGCTGAATGCCTTTTTTCACTTTGTAGTATTTTCCAAGTATAAAAAAATGGGATTAGATGCAAACTTTTGCGGTGCACCTGCAGGCAAAAAGCTTTCTGGACCATAGGCAAAATTGCCAATGACCACATCTTCATCACCATCACCATCGAGATCACCGGCATCCATAGTGAGCCAGCGGCCGCGGTCAAAGCCAGGCATTTGGTAAGGCACAAACTTCAAGTCACCTTGGTTTTCGAAATACACCAATGCTTCCTGATGTTGAGACACATAATCTGCAAAAAAGCTGATGGTAACCATATCTAAATCGCCATCCAAATCAAAATCGCGGAGCATGGCCTTATAGCATCCATGAATGGGATAGAAATAGGCTTGCTTAAACTGATCATTGCCTTGGTTCAAATAAATATAGACCCCGTGAAAATGCTTCAGCGCAATACTGTAATCCGCATTATCTCCGCTGGTGTAGACGATATCTGGTTTCTTATCACCATTGACATCCATGATATCAAAAAATGAGGACCCCATAACTGGCATAAATGCCATGAGTTTCTTCTCGGTAAATTTGCCTCCACCTTCATTTTTATACAAGAAAATGGATTCCCTTCCTTGGGCAAACATGGTCACCACATCTTGCTTCCCATCGCCATCCCAATCCACTACTACACTGCGCAGGGCACCTGGGTCAGCGCGAAACATATTCTCAGCTCCAGATTTTCCATCCTTAAGCCAATACAACTTCCCTTCGAGGTGGCCAAAGCCGTTGATTAGGTAATCCTTTACCCCATTGCCATCCAAATCCGCCTTTTGAATTTGAACCGGACGTGGTAGTGCCGTAAATAGCTCTTTGGGCTTGCTGGGCTGTTTATCACCCGCCATTATCGCCTGAATCAGTTTGCCTTCTTTCTTATTTGAGGGCATCACAGAACCCATGCAGGTAATGAGCCATTCCATCCCTCCTGAGTAATCAATATGTGCCGGCGCAGAAGGCAAAGACATGACCCACTTCGGTTGCAGGTTCTCATCAAAAAGACCCAACCGTGGATGGTCGCCACCTACTCCGGCTACCAAGCGTTTCAAGTTTGGCTGAATTTTCACGTAGGTAGTTAGCGGTGGATCTGTGGGCGGCAAATTTGGAAATTGCGCTTGGAACCTAGATGTAGCAACTCCGATAGGCAATTCGCGCTGCTGACTTGGCGTCGTTTCTGGTGCTTTTATTTTGAAATATTCAACAATTTCCTTAAATTGTGAATACGTAATTGTTGGTTTTGAGGGATAGAAATTCTTAGAAACAGCAGGGTCATTTTTTTCCGAGGGAAGTGGAACCCCTTCATACTCGGTAAAACCCATTTTACCAGCCATTACCGGCAGCACCAAATCTGTCCATGTGACCCTAGGTAGCATTTCGGGTGGTACCCATTCATGGCAAGAACTGCACACCGCTTTCACCATCTTTTCTGTTGAATCAGCGACTGTATTTTCTTCGTCCGTATCTGTGCTTTTACTTCCTCCACAAGAACTCACAATAGAAAAAACAGCGATTCCGCAGAGGGAAAAGCCAAGCCACAAGATACGGCGATTGAGAATCATGCTACAAAATTACACGGAATTCACACGAATACGAACGCAACTTAAAAACTCCCGAAGAAATACGAAATCCAGTCGCACAACCCTGGTCTATTTGGATTGAATCGCAATCCATTGCTGGTATTGCTGAAGCAAATCTTTAGCAAGGTTTTGATAGCCAAAATGGCTCAGCGCCCAGTTTTTGCCAACGGCAGCCAATTCCTTGCGGCGGTCCGGATGTAAAAAAACCAAGGTTATAGC
This sequence comes from Flavobacteriales bacterium, assembly GCA_040376005.1. GTDB lineage: Bacteria > Bacteroidota > Bacteroidia > NS11-12g > UBA955 > JAGXTF01. The sequence goes on along the minus strand of JBEIRK010000107.1, from coordinate 3,472 downwards.
GTGAATCCATTCTTCTTGCGTGTTGGCTAGCAGCAAATGGGTATTGGGTATTGCCTCAAGTCCCTGCAATCCCACAGAACTTGTAATCACCATTGTACCCAATGCCATGGCTTCTACCGTTTTCATACGCAGCCCACTGCCAGAATGCAAGGGAACAACCAGCGCCGCGTGTTGCTGCATAAACACTGCCGCATCTGCCACCTCTCCATGGTTAAACACCCCATTTGCGACAAATCTCGCATCATCCTTGGACAATCCTTTGCCAGCGATATGAAAGGTTGCTTTGGGATATTCCTGAAGCACCCTTGGCCAAATGGAATCTATAAACCATTGCACGGCTTCTTGGTTGGGCCGCCATTCCATAGACCCAATATGGCAAAGGCTAAATTCCTGCACAGAAACACTGTCTTCCTGCGCTTGCACTTCAATTCCCCCGGGTACAACAATCACATTGGCCTTGGGATGCATGTGGCGGAATTCCGCGGCATCAGGCTCTGATATTGCGACCACATAATCGCATTGTTTCACAGCAGCGGTTTCATAGGCTTTGAGACCTCGTGCCAACTGTTGCAGATACCCCTTTTTCAGTGGATTGGCTGTTGTTGCAGCGAGCCTGCTCCAGATTTCATATTCTACATTGTGGCCGCGAAGTATGATTGGAATACGGTTTTCTTTGAGTGCAGCAATCAAGGGAAAGGCAAACAAGCCTTCTACATGAATACAGTCAAACTTCTCATTGGCGCACAACTCCGCTACCTGTGCAGCTGCTTTTTGAGATTCAAAGCGTGAAATATTGTAATTTTTGCCTTGCAGCAACGCAAGAAGTGCTCCTTTCGCAGTTGGTGTTGCATCGAGCTCAAAAGGAATGACCTTACAAAACGGAAACCGTTCTTGAAGGCTAACCTGTGATTGAAAATGTTTGCGTGTATTGTATGAAAAGTAGGTAATTTCTGCCCCTGCTTCCGCCAATCCTTTAAGCATGCGGTAGGTAGCTATGGCACCACCATCATGCAAAGGCCATGGAATTCTACTCCCGAGTACCAGTATTTTCATGTTCTACAGCGGTAGTTGTGCTGGCGAGCACAGGTGTTTTGTGTACAAATCCAAACTTTTTAGCCAAGGTGCTCACAAGCCTAGAAATAAACTTGAGTAATGAAAAGTCGAATACCGTGCTGTCTTTGGTTGCTTTATAGGTAATAAACACACCAATAGGCAGCAATATGATTGAGCTCATCCACATACCCGCCCAAATAGGCACAATGCCTTCCTTTCCTATTTTCTCACCCACCATATCAATGGCATAAAACAGCACAAATAAGACCACTGAAATCACCAAGGGCATTCCGATACCCCCTTTTCGGATAATGGCGCCCAATGGCGCAGAAATTAGGAATAGTAGCAGAATGATAAAGCTTCTGGAGAATTTCTTATGCCACTCTGCGATATATGGGGCAATTTCTTCCGTATTAAACTTCTTATTGGTAAGGGTTCCATCCACAGTGCCTTTCAAACCTCGGGTTGAATTCAAGGCTTGCGCCATGATTTGCGATTTGAGGCCCGGATCAAAATTTGAAATGAGATTTTTCTCTTTTTTGGGCTTGAAAAAAGTATCCGCAGTGCCTGTTTTTCCTACCCAAGGGTTGCCGAAAACGCCAGGCAGATGTATATACCTGCGCATGAAAACCACGTTTTCTTTATGCATTCTGCTGTCCTTTCGCTGGGCAGAATCAATTTCTTCATTCAGTTCACGCAGACGCATCAAACGATAATCTCCTTTGTAGGCATCGCGTTCTGTAAATTTCAGGTCCAGACTAGAAAGGTCAATGTTCATTTTCTGGCGAGAAAAGCGCATCAGATTAAATGGGGCGCTGCGCTGGTATTCTTCCATACCCGTCATTTCCTCATATCGAACCCCATCATTCAAGGTAAAATACAAAATACGCTTATCATCCGAAAGCACCATTTTACCATCCTTAGCGCGAATCACATTGAGTCTTTTGCTGTCGTCCTCTTTATATTCGTATATGAGTATATCTTTTACCGTTTCATTGTCAGGCAGTTTGTCACCAATGCGTATGGAAAAGCCTTCTATTTCCTTATAAAAAACTCCTTTGTCAATATTAAATGCAGGCTTTTTCTGTCTTAAATCCCAAAGCAATGCTTTGGCCTCCAAATTCGCCTTGGGAATCACCACATTCATGAACAAAAAATTGACCCCTACCAGTGCTACCATCAGCAGAAACACAGGCATGAGTATGCGCTGCAGGGACATCCCATTGGCTTTCATAGCTACCAATTCAAAACTTTCAGAAAGGTTGCCAAAGGTCATCAGTCCTGCTACCATGATGGTGAGAGGCAATGCCATAGGAACCAAATCTGCCAAAGAATAAAATATGAGTTGTCCCAAGATTCCGGGTTCTAGGCCTTTGCCCACCAACTCATCGATGTACTTCCAGAGGAACTGCATCAAAAACAGGAACATGCTGAGCACAAACGTAACCATAAAGGGGCCGATGTATGCGCGAAGCACGAGCACATCGATGCGCTTGAGGAGACGGGGAAATTTGAAACCTGGCTTCAACTTATTGAGTGAATTTGGATGAATATACCCCGAATAGAGGAGCATCCCCCATTTTGCGGTATCCAACGCTGCGCAAAAATAGGCCAAATGTACTTTTGATATGGCTACTCGTTAGTGATAAAATAAAAATCCTCCAGGATTTATGCCGCAGGCAAACCTGCGTACAACTGCACCATTGCTTTGCAGCATCACCACCTCACCTTTAGAGACATAATCCTTCGCATTGGCCAAGTATATGATTCCCAAATTCGGATCCACACCCAAACCATACCAATTGGCGCCCTTTTCCTCAAAAACGGGACTTGCCGGCAAGCTTGATGCGTTTATAGGAATGGCCATTAAGCCTCCAGAAATGCAGAACACCGTATCCTTATTGCGCGACACAGCCAATTTCTGGGCATATCCTGAGGCGGCAAAATCAAATCTCGCTTCAACCTTATGCTGATCCGCATCCAAACGAAACAAGCTGCTTTTGCCAGAATCCGTAGCTAAAAACCAGAGTTTTCCATTTTTATCCTCTACGCCCCAACTGCACCCTTTTTTCAAGAACACACTGTCTTGCCAGGCATTGCCATCAGTGGTGGTATACACATACCCATTGCGGCAGGTCACCCACAATTTCCCTTTGGAAACAAGCATTTCCTCTGTCCAAGAACCTGTATACAGGCTAGCGCGCTTGTTGCCATTTTTATCCATGGTTGTCACTGTCCCTGAATACAGATCCGTGAGCACTAAATTCCCTGAAAAGTCCGCCAAATATCGTGGCGAGCCCAAATTGGATATTTTTGACTTGAAGGTAAAATCCGCTTTATCTATAGTTACAACAGAACCCGAATTATTCAACACCAACCTAATATCACCATCTACCAGCAGCGCACTTTGAAGCACATC
>JBEIRK010000244.1:0-1835 GCA_040376005.1 Flavobacteriales bacterium | reverse complement strand
ATGGAATACACTGAAACCCATGCGCATGTGCCCTTTTTGGAAGGAAAGTCTTCTACAGGCCGCTTGGGTATTGATATTCACGCTACCGCAGGTAAGGGTGATGTAGGATTTTGCGGCAACTGGACCTTGGAGATTTCGGTAAAGCAGCCGGTGAGAATTTACCGCGGCATGCCTATTGGTCAACTCATTTATTTCCCTGTGGATGGCGAAATTGAAGTCGCTTACAACAAGAAGGGCAATGCGAAATACAGCAACCAGCCTGACCGTCCGGTGGAAAGCATGATGTGGAAGAACCAGTTCTAAGCGAACTTACCACATCTGAATTAGCGCCCAGTAAATGGGCATTCCAATTGTAATATTAAAGGGGAAGGTAACTCCCAAGGCCATAGGAATGTACAGGCCAGGGTCTGCATTTGGCGCAGCTTGACGCATGGCTGCGGGTACGGCAATATAACTGGCACTGCTCGCCAATATGGCCAGCAAGAGGCGGTTGCCATCACCTAAGCCCATGGCTCCGCTAATGGCTACCGCTGCCACACCATTGATTACAGGAATGAGTATAGAGAAAATTGTGGCGGTGCGCCCGTAGCTGAGGAAGCCTTTGAAACGGCGGCTGGCAAGCATGCCCAATTCCAAAAGGTACAGCGCCAGGAAACCTTTAAATATATCCGTAGTGAAGGGCTTGATGCCTTGGGCTTGGTTTTCTGGAGTGATAATGCCGATAATCAAACTGCCCACAATCATGAATACACTGCCGTTGGTTAGCGATTCGTGCAAAATGCCTTTGAGTGAGCTGCCCTGCGTGTCGGTGGAGTAGCGGCGCATGAGCAATACCCCAATGATGATCGCCGGACTTTCCATCAGCGCCATAGAAGCCACCATGTGGCCGCCGAAGGGTACATTGACGTATTCCAAAAACATGGTAGCCGTAACGAAGGTTACCGCACTCACCGAGCCATAAGTTGCGGCGATGGCACCGGCATTTTCGTTGCCCATTTTTTTGCGAAGCAGAAAAAAGGAGTAGAAAGGAACAACAATAGCAAAAGCGACCGAAACGGCGAGGGTTTGAATTACCTCTGTGTTAATGCCACTATGGTGCAATTCTTGTCCGCCTTTAAAACCAATGGAGAAGAGGAGGTACAGCGAAATGAATTTAGAAGAGGATTCTGGAATTTTAAGATCGCTTTTAACCAAAACGGCAACAATGCCGAGGATAAAAAATAATAATGTGGGGTTGGTAATGTTGTTGAGTAGAAGTTCGAAATTCATATCCGGAATTTAGGGGTTCCGGAGTTTGATAACAAAGATGTGTGGCAAATTGTTTTGACATTCATGAAAAAAAGCAAAAAAAGAAGCAGATGCTGTAGATCTGGCACCTGCTTCTTGTGTGATAGGCCTGATGGAGTCGAGCCGGACTTGAATCTTTAGGCTACTCTATTTTTATCAATTTCTCTACAGAAGTTCGTTGGCCCTCAATCACTTTAATGTTGTATACTCCTGGTGCCAAGTCGGGATAGGCTTGATGTAAACGAATAAATCCTTTATCATTCAGTTTGCATTCCGAGATAACATGTACTATGCTTTCGTGTGCATTTAGAAGTAAAACTGTTGCTTCCCCATTTGGTAAGCCTGAATATTCGATTTCAATCAAATTGTCAAAGGGATTGGGATGTACTTGCAGTTTGTAATTATTGTTGGATGATTTTGACCTAGTTGAATCTTTTATTTGTGGCATTGGTGCTCCTTGGCCACCTCCATTATTTCCACCGTTAGAATTTAAGTGAGACTTGACACCGTATTGGGTAATACCAATAAGTTCAGATTCATTATACTCT
>JBEIRK010000106.1:0-8601 GCA_040376005.1 Flavobacteriales bacterium | reverse complement strand
GGGCTTACTTCTGTCCAAGAGTAACTTACGGTGCCACTGGTTGCGGTACTAAAAGTTAATTGGGTAGCACCACTACCTGTGGTCGCTAGATCCCATTTGGTGACAAAATCACCTGATTGTGCACTTGCTTTGCCCGACAGCGCGGACAATAGCATAACAAGTGCGAGTTTGAAAATGTTTTTCATTTCTGTTTTTTTAAATTTGATGCTGCTAAGTTCAGCCTGATGCTTAGGTGAATGTTAGTTCAATATACAGACTGTGCTAAATGATTTACAAAAAGGTCTTTTCGATTAACAGGACACATGAAAAGCTTGTGGGAAAATTGAATCGCGTTGTTGCAGTATGAAAAACACCAGCCCTTAGGCTAGGAAAGAGTAGTGATGTAGCGTCTAAACCTACTTAAAATCCACCAAGGTGATATCGAATGCCAATACACTATTGGCAGGAATGGGACCACTGCTGCGTTCACCATAACCCAAATTACTGGGTAAAATCAAGGTGCCTTTGCTGCCTTTTTTGAACTTCTGCAGTCCTTCTGTCCAGCCAGGTACGACTTGATTCAATCCAAACTCAATGGGGCTTCCCGGTTGAGATGCGTCAAACACAGAACCATCGAGCATATACCCAACATATTCCGCACGAACCACACTCATGGCGTTGGGAAATTCACCGCTACTCTCTTGGGTAATGGCAACATACAATCCGCTAGGTGTAAATTCTCCATTTAAGCCTTTTTTCTTGGCATAGGCTTCAATTTCTGCATGCTGTTTTTCGGCCATTTGCATCCCTGTTTCAACTGGCACTTGTTCTTCGATTTTGTTCACCTCATCTTGATTTTTAGGCGCATTGCACGCCAAAAAGCCCATTGTTGCGCATGCCACAAAAAGTTTAAATCTCATGCTTCAAATATACTTAGAACCTTGATCAGTAGTGCGTGTCATTCTTGGTTTTACCAACAACATACCAAGCAGCAGACCAAAAGCATCTGCACACCAATCCAGCCATTCCCCGCTGCGGTAGGTAAGGACAAATTCCTGAAACAATTCAATGAAGCCTCCAAATAGCAGCATAAGGCAAACTGTCGGTATTGGTTTTTGACCGCCCGAAAAGCGATACATAAAAAACCACAGGAAATACAATGCTGCATGCACCCATTTATCTAAAGAAAATGCGGCAGCCCAAGAGACTTCTGGGATTGCGCTTCCCGGCAAGAGGCAGAGTATAAAAATAAAAAATCCCGACACAAGTGTCGGGATTTGATGTTTCATTTTCATGGGGTTCTTAACCTACCATTGCAGCGTAGTCAGCAGCAGACATAAGACCGGCAATTTGAGAGGCATCGGTGATTTTTACTTTCACCATCCAACCATTTCCATAAGGATCTGAGTTTACATGCTCAGGCGTATTTTCCAAAGAAGCATTTACTTCAAGGATTTCACCACTTACAGGCATGTAAAGATCACTCACTGTCTTCACCGCTTCCACCGTACCAAAAACTTCATTTTGTCCGATGGTTTCGCCTTGAGACTGGATGTCAACAAATACGATATCACCCAACTCACCTTGTGCAAAATCTGTGATTCCGATTGTTGCGGTGTCGCCATCCACCAAAATCCACTCGTGATCTTTGGTGTACATTAAATTTTCTGGAAAATTCATAGGAGTATTTTTATTCTTATTTATGTGATTTTTTATCCCAAATGAGTTTCAACAGGGTAGTGAGTTTTTCTTTCAGCTCGCCGCGGATTACGATAAAATCGAGAAAACCGTGTTCGAGAAGAAACTCACTGCTTTGAAATCCTTTGGGGAGGTCTTTCCCAATGGTTTCGCGAATAACACGAGGACCCGCAAAACCAATCAAAGCTTCAGGTTCTGCGATATTAAAATCGCCAAGCATAGCATAGGAAGCGGTAACTCCACCCGTTGTAGGGTTGGTCATCAGAGAAATGTAGGGAATCCCAGCTTTGTTCAATAGGGCAAGCTTGGCGCTGGTTTTTGCCATTTGCATGAGGCTAAATGCAGCCTCCATCATGCGGGCACCGCCACTTTTGGAAATCATCAGAAAGGGTGCTTTGATTTCTATGGCATGGTCAATAGCGCGGGCAATTTTCTCGCCCACAACACTTCCCATAGACCCCCCGATAAAGGCAAAATCCATACAAGCCACAACCAAAGGTTGCCCATTGATTTTGCCTGAGCCTGTGCGCACGGCATCTTTGAGTCCCGTTTTGCGCTGTGCGGCAACAATACGGTCTGTATATGCGGCAGTATCAACGAAATGTAGTGGGTCGCCGCTACTCAGTCCAGCATCGAGCTCTGTAAACTTGTTATTGTCAAACAGAATTTCGAAATACTCGCGAGAGCCAATGCGTTCGTGAAACCCACAGGCAACGCAAACGTAATGTGCTGCTACCCAATCTTTGGCCGGAACAACGGTTTTGCAACGCGAACACTTTTCCCAAAGGCCATCAGGAGTGGCTTTTTTATCTTTGGTTTTGGTAAGTATCCCTGAGAATTTGCGCTGGTACCATTTTGAACCTTCGCCTGACAGGCCATCCTCTTCAAATTCCATATGCTGGCAATGATACAAAAAAGTTACGCAATCGTAACAGAATTATCCAAATAAACGTCTTGAATGGCGTTCAACAGCTGCACACCTTCATGCATTGGCTTTTGGAAGGCCTTACGACCTGAGATCAAGCCAGAGCCACCTGCGCGCTTATTGATAACTGCGGTGGTAACTGCTTCTGCCAAATCACCAGCACCTTTACTTTCGCCACCACTGTTAATCAAACCTGCACGGCCCATGTAGCAGTTTGCCACCTGGTAACGGCACAAGTCGATAGGATGGTCGGTAGTCAATTCACTGTATACTTTAGGGTGGGTTTTGCCAAAAGAAATGGCATTGTAACCGCCGTTGTTGGTAGGCAATTTTTGCTTGATAATATCCGCTTGAATGGTAACACCCAAGTGGTTTGCCTGACCGGTTAAGTCAGCAGCTGCATGGTAATCTATGCCGTCTTTTTTGAAGCCGTTGTTGCGAAGGTAGCACCACAAAATGGTGGCCATACCCAGTTCATGCGCCATTTCGAAAGCCGCAGATACTTCTTGGATTTGGCGTGCGCTTTCATCAGAACCGAAATAAATGGTAGCACCCACAGCGGTAGCACCCATATTCCAAGCTTCTTGGATAGAGCCATACATGATTTGGTCGAATTTATTCGGGTAGCTCAAGATTTCGTTGTGGTTGATTTTCACGATAAATGGAATCTTGTGTGCGTATTTGCGAGAGCAGGCAGCCAACACACCATACGTAGAAGCTACTGCGTTACAACCACCATCAATAGCGAGTTTTACAATATTTTCAGGATCAAAGAAAATAGGGTTTGGAGCAAAAGATGCGCCCGCACTGTGTTCGATTCCTTGGTCAACAGGGAGAATGCTCATGTACCCTGTATCTGCCAAGCGTCCATGTCCATAAATTTGCTGTAGGCTTCTAAGAACTTGGGGACTGCGGTTGGTTTGAGCAAAGATACGGTCCACAAAATCAGCACCTGGCTGATGTATAAGATCTTTACTAATTGTGTTACAAGTGTGGTTCAGCAGGCTTTCAGCGTCGCTGCCGAGGAGTTGTTGTATGTTGGTACTCATAGTCACTTTTTCGAGTGGCAAAGGTAAGGTTTTTAGCAAAAACACAGACATACGTATAAAACTTGTGCGCAAACTGCCTCCAGTTGAGAAATACCTCCACTGCCATTATACTTGTGGCGTGATAGAAGTTATAGAAATAAATAGCAGAGGCCATTTGGAATCTGCATTCGAAATCCGCAGACAGGTATTTGTGATTGAGCAAGAAGTACCTGCAGACGAGGAGTACGATGAATTCGAAGAAAGTTGTGTGCATTTCTTAGCCATATCTAAAGGTATACCTGCCGGAACGGCGAGAATACGCGAAACCCAAGGTGGGATAAAACTAGAACGATTTGCAGTTTTAAAAGCGCATCGCACTGCAGGAGTTGGCAGGGCTTTGGTCTATGCATGTCTCTCCCACCCAAAACTCTCCGACCCAAATATTCATGTATACATGCATGCCCAGGAACACGCCATGGGCTTTTATGCCAAATTGGGTTTTGAAGCAGAAGGAGATCGTTTTATGGAATGCGATATCCCCCATTACACTATGGTAAGAAAGGTTTAATCGAACCTGTGCGTTGCTTAGCCTTTGGTGCTAGTGGATTACTGAACTGCATACCTTCTTCTCCCTTTCGATTTCTCCATACGGACAAGAACCCATTCTTTCCTTTTTTATCTTATAACAAAGCCGTTGTCAAAACCAAAATTGAAGCAACCTCACCCTAAGAGGCGACTCTCATTTTTGGAATAAACCTTATTTTTGTAAATTGTAAATGTATTTTTGTAAATCAAAACAATCAATTCGTTAAAAATAATAGCGTGCGACGAAGTGTTTACTTGAATACAGCTCGATGAAAATAACACTATTTACAGATCCGATATGTTCGACCTGCTGGGCGATGGAAGCCGAAGTACGGAAATTGAACACAGTGTTTGAGGACCAAATTGCTTGGTCTATTCGGATGGGTGGCCTCTTAAAGAACTGGGCAGAGTATGATGGCACTCAAATTCGTTCACCTAAGGATGTAGGTAAACATTGGGATGAGGTAGGTGAGAAATACAAAATCCCCATTTCAGCAGGAATCTGGGAAGACGCCCCATTAATTTCTTCCTACCCTGCATGCATTGCGACCAAGTCGGCGCAGTTGACCAGTCCAGAAAAAGCAGAAATATTTCTCAGAAGCATGCGCGAACTGCTCTTTGTAGGCATGTTTGATATTAATACACCACACGCTATAGAAAAAGCTGCATTGATGTCTGAAATATCCCCAGTTGATTTGTTTGAGAACATGCAAGAGGGTAAAGTCCAGTTTGATGAGGACATGAAATTCGCCAAAATGTTGGGAATCCGGGTGCTGCCCACGTTTATCATAGAAATTTCAGGCGAGGTTGAAATACTTCGCGGATTTCAGACTTATGACAAACTACTGGAAACTGTGATGCGTTTGGGAAAAACACGATTAAATCCAAAACATGAGCCTCAGTTTTCAACCTTATTTCACAAATATGATTCATTGACGGCGAGGGAAGTTGCCCTGTATTTAGGAACTGACCAACCGCAAGCAGAGAAGATACTTGAAAACGAAATCCAAAGTGGTAGATTTAACAGGGTACAAACCCAAACTGGAACCCTCTATCACAAGAAGTCATTCTTTTTTAACCGCCATTTGGGTTTGTTGCGAAGTAACCAGAAAAGCATCATTATTGGTGCGGGTGTGGCAGGCTTAGGCACAGCCATGGTGTTAGAAAAACACCGCATACCCTATACAGTATTTGAAGGGCTTGAAGACCGATCCGTGAACATGATTACGGGCATGGTCATTACAGATGAAGTGTTTCATGAATTAGAAAAAAATGGATTCCCGTTGAGCTGTCTTAGTCCAGAGACAGAATTGCGTTCCATATTACAGATTAATGGTCAAACGGGAGAACGCACAGAAGCACCCTTAAAAAATCACTACTCCATAGACCGCCTCGCATTGTTGGATTCACTCAGTGAATACGCCGATAAATCACAGTTTCATTACAACTCCAAGCTGACTGGGATTTCTGAGGAATGCACGGAGAATGCAGGTATTGTCATCAATGAAAAGGAAAGCTATGAGGCAGAATTCATTTTTGGTACAGATGGAATACATTCCAAAGTGCGGGCTGCTGTTATTCCTGGAATATCGCTGAGAAAGTCGAGTGTGTATGAGATTCTTATACCGTTCGAATCCATATCTATACAAACCAAAATCAGAAACAGATTAATTAAGGTTCTGGCAGCAGAGCAGGGATTTAACGCAGGATTATTGAGTTTGGGCAAAGGGAAAAACCTAATATACATTCAAGTTAACATTCAAAAAATAGACATTGTAGATCACGAGAATAAGCCCTGTGATGTGCACAAGGTCATTGAAAATGCAATACATATTTTCAATGACAACACCGACAATCTTCTCTCAGACTTAAGGTACAACAAGCATTACATATGGAAAACTTCCGATATGGATATTCCCAACACCTTTAACAAGGGGAATATTATGATTCTTGGTGATGCTGCGCATGCATTCTTGCCTTTCACCAGTCAAGGCGCATGCTCTGCACTGTTGGATTGCTTGACCTTACACAACCTTCTTAACTCAGACAAACACAAAGGACGCTTGAGTCCCCAATTATTCGAAGAGGTATATAACTTGAGAAAAGATACGCTGCAAACCCACTTGGATTTTGGCCGCGAAATGGAGGATAAATTCTTAACACCAGAAAAATATGGGGCACGGCAGGTCGTCCCATTTAGTAAATAAATGAAACAGGCAGAACAAGATTTTTTAAATCATTACAGCTACAATGGCAGATGGGCTGAAGTGTCAAGCGGGGTAATACCGCTAACTTCTGCAGACATTGACTTCACAATCGCACCCGAAATTGGCGAGGCGATATGCAAACATGTAAAAAACGGATGGCTTGGGTATGGACCCAAATCTGGATTACCCGCATTACGAGAAAGTATTGCGCAAGTGTATTCGGAACGGTATCAGGTGCCCACCCACCCGGAACAGGTGCTGATTTTCAATTCAGCCGCAAGTGCCATACAACACACGGTGAATCACCTAATGAACAAGGGGGAAGAAGCCATCATCGCCGATCCAATGGATTATCTTTTTTCCACCTCAATTAAAAATAGAGGCGGGAAAATCACCCATTTCCATATTCCACTTCCAGGCATACCTATTGATTTTGAAGCCTTCGAAAAGTCAATTGGACCCAAGACCAAGTTTTTTGCCTTGTGCAACCCCATGAATCCTACGGGAAGGGTGTTTAGCAGAGAGGAATTATTACATTTTGGTACCATTTGTTTAAAGCATAAAATAGCCATACTCAATGATGAGATATGGAATGAAATCATTTATCCGGGAAATGTTTATGTATCGCTACCCTCAATAAGTGAAGAACTGCGCAACATTACTTACACCATTAATGGATTCAGCAAAACCTTTGGCATTGCTGGGCTGCGGGTTGGCTATGTGATCGCACCTTCGGACATATCATGTTATGAGCTCTTTAAAAGCAGCCATTTCGAAAGCACCATAGAGGGAGTGTCTATTTTGTCCCAAATCGGTGCGTTAGCTGCATACCAACATGCCTGGTATTGGGTAGATGAATTTCGGGCCTATTTGACCCAAAACATGGAGCAAACGGTGGAAATATTGAGTACTTGCGGCGCATTGGAGGTTGTGAAGCCACAGGGAACTTACGTTGTATTTCCGAAAATAACCATACCCGGTTGGCATGGAAAACGCATGCAGGATTACCTGCTGAATGCGGCTAAGGTGGCAGTAGTGCCAGGAGGCATTTGTTGGTTTGGCCCTGAGTCCAAAGACTACTTTAGGATTTCGCTAGCTTCAGAAACCAACAAATTGTCATCCTCGGTTTACAAAATCGTTAATTCAATTAACGAAATCCACTAAACCCGCTATTTTTAAGGGTCGGAACTTATTTTTTTTACATAATACCCAACAGATATTCGAAGTGCTATGCAAAACAACTCAAATCATCAGGGACAGCCTCTCAAAAACTTAAGCTTTTTGTCGCTGAATTTCATGTTACAGAAGTTCAGCAGGGCTTTATACTCAAAGCTCAATTCTCAGTTAATTCATAAAAATGAAGCGACTGAACAATTGCACAAAGATTTAGAAGAAGCCACGCTGATTTCATCTGAGATAATGAATAGCATTGCAAATGACATCACCTTACAATTGAACCTCAATGCCTCTGAATTGAATGTTTACAATCAAATCAAGGCAATTCTTATTCACAATTGCAATCCTGAATTGGCTATTAAACAAATAGGTGCAGACGAGAACTACAAAGGTTTAATGCTCTTGTATTTCGAAATTTTCTTGGAAAACAAGAACATCACACAAACCTTATTAATTTCGCACATTTTACAGCATATATGCGCGTTGCACAGGGACAACGAAAGCATTTGCATGCACAGAACGGGCGATAGATTCTTAGAAGATATTGATCAGTTAAAGGGTTTGGGTAGCGCGATACATAATTATGTAGAGCAACAATGTTCAGTAGAAATTGAAAGTAGCAATGCGATTATGATTTCTTCCATGATGTTGGAATATAAGTCTGCATTTCTAAGCAGTAAAGTCGCATAACATCACCCCCTTTATATCCTCTCATCCCAACACCGATATCTTATTGAAATTTACAGCGTATTGCATTTAACCTAAACAAAAAAACCATAACAGCTCAGCTATGGATTTAAATTTCAGAATTGCTACCATTTCCATTCCATATAGACACGGTCAGTCTGGTTTAATACAAAGTGCATTTTTAAACGCGGGTTTAAATCGAAATATTACTGATATTTTAATCTACAAACACCTCGACTATTTAGAAAGCATCATCGATGAGGTATCTAGAGAACGCGTTGTAAAAATATTGGATATAGAAGCCCTAGTATACTCT
>JBEIRK010000091.1:0-10789 GCA_040376005.1 Flavobacteriales bacterium | reverse complement strand
TACATTTATCTGAGTTGCTTGTTGTTTTGTATCGGATTGATGGGTGTACTGCTTCGCAGAAATGCCATCATTCTTCTCATGTGCATCGAATTGATGCTGAATGCTGTGAACTTACTATTCGTAAGCTTCTCAAGCTATATGGGTGATTCCAATGGTCAACTTTTTGTGTTTTTTATAATGGTTGTAGCTGCCGCAGAAGCCGCTGTAGGCTTGGCAATTCTGGTAATGATGTACAGAAATACCCGCAGCACAGATGTAAGTCTCATGGATAAATTGAAAGGCTAATGCAGAACTTACTCTTAATATTACTCATGCCACTGGCCGGATTTATAATCTCAGGCTTGCTCGGCAAAAGAATGCCAGAAAAACTCATAGGCTGGATTTCTTCTTTGAGCATTCTTATAGCCTTCGTGCTGTCATTTATGGTGTTTACACGCCTGAATGTTGATGCAACTTCTATCAAACAAATGCTATTTACCTTCTTGAGTGTAGGTGATTTGAATGTTGCTTTCGAACTTCAAGCAGATAGATTGACTGCTATCATGATGATGGTGATTACGGGTATTGGATTTCTAATACACGTGTATTCCATCAGCTATATGCACGGTGACGCTGGATTCTATAAATTCTTCGCCTACCTGAATTTGTTTGTATTCAATATGTTGGTTCTCGTTATGGGTGCCAATTTCTTGATGCTATTCTTCGGATGGGAAGGTGTAGGACTTTGTTCATACTTACTTATTGGGTTTTGGTATAGCAATGTTGATTACGGCAAAGCTGCCCGCAAAGCATTTATTATGAATAGAATAGGAGACCTTGGTCTTCTCCTGGGATTATTCTTGATCGTGAAGCAGTTCGGTAGTTTGGACTACGATACTGTGTTTGCCAAGGTTCAGTTGCAACAGTTCAACCCTGAAATGGTGAATGCCATTTGCATTTTGTTGTTTATAGGTGCCATGGGTAAAAGTGCCCAAATTCCACTATATACTTGGTTGCCAGACGCGATGGCAGGTCCAACACCAGTTTCTGCGCTGATTCATGCGGCAACTATGGTTACTGCGGGAATTTACCTAGTGGTTCGTTGCCACATATTGTATGACTTTTCATTACCGGCCCGTGAGTTCATCATGTGGATTGGCTTGGCCACGAGCATACTCGCTGCACTCATCGGTCTGAAACAAAATGATATTAAAAAGGTATTGGCCTACTCAACTGTAAGTCAATTAGGTCTTATGTTTATCGCTTTGGGGGTGGGTGCCTATTCAGCGGCCATGTTCCACTTGATCACGCATGCCTTCTTCAAAGCACTTTTGTTCTTGGGATCTGGAAGTGTCATCCATGCTATGGGCGGCGAACAAGATATTCGTAAGATGGGTGGCTTAAAAAAGTCCATGCCAATAACGTATTGGACTTTCTTGTTGGGTACGTTGGCCATATGCGGAACTCCTTTTTTCTCTGGTTTCTTTAGTAAGGATGAGATTTTAGCTTCTGCATTCTCACACAATACAATCGTATGGGCTTTGGCGCTGGGAAGTGCTTTAATTACCTGTATTTATATGTTCAGGGTATTTATGGTAACCTTCTTGGGTGGTTTTAGAGGTACAGAAGAACAGAAACATCACTTACATGAGTCTCCAGCACTGATTACGATTCCATTGCTTGTTTTGGCAGTACTCTCTGTGTTTGGTGGTGTATTGAATCTGCCACACTTGCTTACACATGGTGCAGCACAAAAGCTAAAAACCTGGTTGAACCCAGTGTTGGAGAAGTACCAGACGCATATGCCACATGCTCTTTCACATACTACCGAATGGATGTTGATTGGAAGTACATTAGTGGTGCTCATCATTGCCTTTGTATATACCTATACTAAGTATATCAATGGCAAGGTAGTTCCTGAGTCTGATGAGGCTATCTCAGGTATAGGTAAGGTATTGTCTTCAAAGTTCTATGTTGATGAAGCGTATGATGCTGCGGTTACAGCACCGGTGAATCACTTGGGTGATTTTACTTACAAATGGATAGACCGCAAGGTGATTGATGGTATAGTGAATTTTACTGGCGTCATCGTAAAAAAAGGTTCTGATTTGTACGGCAAAATACAGACAGGGAATCTAGAGAATTACTTGATGTATATGGTGATAGGTATTATCGTGATTTTGGGATTAATAATTGTAAAATAAGATATGGAGCTCATAATAATACCAATAATTGCAGGACTTATAGCTGCATTTACAGGAAAATGGAGTAAGTGGGTTGCGCTGTTGGGTTCCTTAGCTGGATTAGCCATTGTGGCTCTGTGGTTGCAGAAATTCAATCCTGACGGCACATTTAACTTTGTTCAATCAAGACCTTGGTTTGGCAATGGTATATGGTTTAAGACAGGAGCAGATGGAATAAGCATGTTGCTATTGCTGCTTACTAATATTGTTTGTCCTTTGATCCTCATTGTGGCAAGCAATAAATCAAACGAAGATAAACCTTCACTTTTTGGATTAATTGTAGGCATGCAAGGTGCACTTAATGGTGTATTTCTAGCCATGGACGGAATGATGTTTTACATTTTCTGGGAACTGGCGTTGATTCCGATTTACTTTATCTGTGCGTTGTGGGGAGAGGGCAATCGCTTTAAAACCACGCTTAAGTTTTTCATATATACCTTCATAGGAAGTTTGGCCATGTTGTGTTCACTTATTTTCTTGTACTCAAAAATGCCTGATGGTGCAGCTACGTTTGACATCCAAGCATTACAGAATGTAAGCCTAACTCAAACCCAAGCAATTTGGGTAGGTCTAGGAATATTACTTGCATTTGCAGTTAAGATACCGCTATTGCCCTTACACAGCTGGCAGTCTGACACCTATACCGAAGCTCCAACTTCGGGTTCTATGTTACTGAGTGCGATCATGCTTAAAATGGGCTTATATGGACTCATTCGTTGGTTTTTTCCCTTGGTTCCTGAGGCCTATCATATTTATGCTCCCATTATCATGGGTGCAGCGGTTGCAGGCGTTTTATATGGTGCCATTATCGCCATTCGTCAGCAAGATATGAAGAGACTTATCGCTTTTTCATCCCTGTCACACGTGGGATTGATTGCGGCAGGTATCGCTACCTTGAATTATACGGGTGTGCAAGGTGCATTGATACAGATGTTTAACCACGGTATCAACGTGCTTGGTTTATTCTTAGTTGTAGATGTAATTCAACAAAGAGCAGGCACGCGCAATTTGGGTCAGTTAGGCGGCATAGCCAAACAAGCACCACTTTTTGCTGTGGCGTTTATGATTGTAATGCTCGCCACATCTGCAGTGCCATTTACCAATGGTTTCCCAGGTGAATTGTTGTTGTTGAAAGGCATCTTTACGGCGAATGCGGTTTGGGGTGTTTTTGCAGGATTGACTATCATTCTTTGCGCTGTATATATGTTTAGAATGTACCAATTCAGCATGTTTGGTACAGAAAAAAATGGAGTATACCTTTTCCCTGATTTGAACATGCGCGAAATTCTTGTTTTCGGTGTGTTGGTGGCATTGATTATAGGGATTGGAATATTTCCACAGTGGATGTTGGACCTAACAGGTCCTTCTGTTAAAAAGACCTTAGAAATAATTGAAAATACAGTGGGGGTAATAGCATGAAATCCTTAATGGTAGTTTTTGTTGGCGCCATCGTTGTGATGTTCGCCGGCTTAGGAAAGAAAGAAAACAAATCTTTGCCTTTGGCATTGCTGTTTTTGATTGCCGCATTGGTACTTATTCCTTTGGATTTCATGGCAAAACTTCCATGGAAGTTTGAATTGAAATACGTGGATTTTGATATGTTGTTCTTTGATAGGGTAGCACTTGCGTTTAGTGGACTCTTGATTTTGGCCTCCATATTTATACTTTCATTATTTAAATCTGATGAGAATTATGGATCCGATCTACCTGTGTTGTTTATGTTTAGCTTGTGTGGTGCACTTATCATGACAGCGGCCAACAACTTGGTGATGCTCTTTTTAGGTATCGAAGCTTTATCCATACCACTCTATGTGCTTGTGGGTAGCCGTAAAAAGTCACTTTCAGGAAATGAAGCAGCGATTAAGTACTTCCTTATGGGAGCTTTTTCTACAGCTGTATTTCTGTTGGGTTGTGCTTTTATTTATGGTTCAACAGGAGCATTAGATTTGGAATCTATTTTCAGAAATAGCAATATGCTGGCACACATGAAAGCAAACAATTCACTGCAGAGTGTGGGAATTAGCTTGTTACTCGTGGGATTGTGTTTCAAGGTATCTGCGTTCCCATTCCATTTTTGGAGCCCTGATGTTTACGAAGGCAGCCCGAATCGCGCGACTGTATTTATGTCTACAATCGTTAAAGTTGCTGCGTTTGCTGCGTTCTTTAGACTATTTACATTGGTACTTATGGATGCGAAAGAACTACAATGGGGTGTGATTTTGGCAGTGATTTCAGGCATTACCATATTGGTCGGCAATATTGCTGCGATTCGTCAGTCTAATGTGAAGCGAACCTTAGCTTATAGCTCAGTTGCACATGCTGGATATATGTTGATGGCCATTTTGAGTAGTCCGGAAGATGCATTTTGGGCGCTATTGCTCTATGGTGCAGGGTATGTGGCTGCCAACGTGATTGTATTCTATTACTTTAATGCCTTGAGTTCAGAAGGGAATGAATCTTTTGATGTGTTCAACGGTATGGCTTCTAAGGACCGTTTTGGTGCGGTATTAATCGCAGTTTCAATGTTCTCACTGGCGGGTATTCCACTTACGGTGGGCTTTGCAGGTAAATATTCTATTTTCACTGCCGCGTTTCAGGGCTATCCATGGTTGGTAGGTGTGGCATTGTTGGGGTCAGCAATTAGCATAGCCTACTATTTCCGAGTGCTGAAATCGGTATTCTTTACTGAAGGCGATTCCAATCCAAACACACCAGCAATTGATAAATTTGTATTGTTAATCGCAGCAGCTTGCATTATTGTGCTGGGTGTAGCACCCGCGATTCTCACCCAATTGAGCCAGATTAAATACTAACTATGCGCGTTCAAATCTCGATATCACTCCTTCTTTTTACCCTTTTAAGTCTTGGTGCTTGTCGTTACAAAGACGGTCCAAAATTCACAGTACGATCCGCCAAAGCCAGAATGAGCAATACATGGAAGGTGCACAAATACACTTATGACGATGCCGACCAAACCACAACATTCAAGTCACTTTCACCCAATTGGGAATTGACGATGAATAAGGATTATACCTATGTTTGGAAGTATACCGCACTGTTTTTGCAGATTGAAGAGAATGGAACTTGGGAATTTCTAGAAGGGGGTACTAAATTTAATCTGAGAAAGGATGGAACAGGATCCAATATTTGGACCATTACCCGCCTAAAGGAGAACGAAATTTGGGCTGAGCAACTGGATAACAATTCAAAACTGATTCAATATCAGTTGAGACCATAATTGGTCATTAATCTTAACTTATAGATTTACTGCATTTTGTGTATTACTTAAAGCACAAATAAGTGCTGAGAATTATTTTTTTCTTTGTTTTTGTGGATAAAGTGTTAATTTTGTTGTTCGGAGGTAATAATTATGAACAACTGGCAAATGGCATCTTTAGGGATGTTGGTATGTGCAGGTGTTGGGTGTAAAATGAGTGGCAGCTCGGGAGATTACATCAAGAAATACACCCAATCCCCTGAATTGGTTTCTTTGAAAACCAGATTAAACACATCGGTGCAATCTTCTGCGCAGCATCTGAAAACGTGGAAGGATACAGCGCAGACTATGTATCTTAATAGCAAAATAAAGCCTAAGGATAGCACCGAAAAACTGAAACCACAGGCAGCTGGAAACAAAACCCTTGGAGGTGCACCATGTAGTATTACAAAAGGCGATTACACAACCTATACCATTCATTCCTTTGCATCAGACAAGCCTAAGGGTGAGGGTTTAGTTGAGTTGACCCAGAATTGGGAACACATTGAAATTCTTAGTATAGGATGTGGAACTAAGGCGAAAACGTTTCGCAGTGCTTCTCAGGTTGCTGCGTTTTTACCTAATGGAACAACAAAGAACGGATTTGTAACGCCTTTTACCGATGAAGAAGAAGCGGAATTGGCCACTCAATTATTGGCACTCAGTGTGTCAACAGCCCTAGATAACAATCTTGGTTGTTTGAAATTACAGTCGTTAAAAGGTGATCTCTCTGGTTTTAACGATATGTATTTGGCTGATATTCTGTCTTTGTCCAATGAGATTTTGGGAGCTTGTAATGGTGGGTATGAAATCAGTACCTTATCAAAATTATTAACGCTTATCAATACCAATTTTCAAAATGGCAAACAGAATGATGGTTATCTCACTTGCGGCTACTGTTTGTAGGCTTTTCATTTAAGAGCTCAGCCTTTCCTTTAAGCAACAATTCCATCGTTTCTTTTTCGATCTTTGGGTACGATAAACCCAGTGAATCCAATGTTTCTGCGATTATTGAACTAACTATGAGATTTCTTGACCAATTGGAATCAGCAGGAACAATGTACCATGGCGCCTCTAGGGTAGAGGTATTTCGAATAAGATCTGAGTATGCAGCCCGGTAATCATCCCAATGTTTTCTTTCCTGTAAGTCCAAGTAACTAAATTTCCAATTCTTTTCTGGTGTTTCAATACGTTCAAGAAAACGTTCTTTTTGCGTATCTCTAGAAACATTAAGGAAGAATTTGAGCACTATAGTTCCATTGTGAATGAGATGTGACTCAAAATCCCGGATGGTTTTGTAGCGCTGTTCCCAAAAACCACTATTGATATCCTTCAGTGATTGAATACCCGGTATCCTTTGTCCCAGTATATATTCTGGGTGGACCTTGGTAACCAATACTTCTTCATAATAACTCCTGTTAAAAATGCCCATTCTACCTCTTTCTGGCAATTCTTTATAACACCTCCACATAAAGTCGTGATCCAATTCCTGTGCTGTAGGTTTCTTGAATGAAACTACGTGACAACCTTGTGGGTTGATACCAGAAAATACAGTTTTTATTGTTCCGTCCTTTCCGGCAGCATCCATGGCTTGGAAGATGATGAGTAAGCTGTAACGATCTTGGGCATATAACTTGTCTTGCAATTCTTGCAACTGCAGATTCAATTCCTCCAAGTGCATTCTGCCAGCTTTTTTATCTACATCTAAGTTTAATTTGGATTGAAAGGAGTCGAGATTGAACTTTTTAGAGGATTCAACGCGAATTCTCTTGTCGGATAGAAAATTCATGGTTTAAGTATTAAAAGTAGAAGCCTAAGCGATATACAAAACTCCCCATTGGATTAATTTCCTGAAATGCTACATCACTGGCATAGCCAAAGGTGACGTAACTGGGTCCATACACAAAGCCAATGGATATGATAGGACTAGAGACCCAACCGCGCCGCACGATAGAATTAGGCAATACCCCGTTTAACAGGCGATACTCATAATTCAAAAAGAACTGCTGCGCAATTGTAAGCCGACCGAAGGCATATGCCCCATAATAGGTGAAGGTATTTCGGTTAAAATTTAGAAAACTGCCGTGTATGCCTGCACCCGCCATGAAAAACTCTTTGGGTTTAAAAGCTAAGAATGGCGATAACTCACCATATACTGCGCCGGTACTTGCGGTTAGCATAAATTCTGCACCAGGTTGCAATTTTGTGGCACTAAAAAAAGGAACTAGCTCCGGGTCTTCAATGACTGTATCTTTCATGCGGTTGTCATTTACATCGTCACCATATTGTGCGCTTGCAAAATGAGACAGTAAGACAAAAGCTATCAACAGGAGGCCGTGTTTTTTTAACATATTCTAAATTAGTTTGGACGTGCAAATTTATGTATCTAAAATTGTACCATCATTTCATTTATATGAGCAAAATACACAATTTCTCTGCTGGACCGTCAATATTAGCAGAATCCGCTTTTGAAAAAAGCATAGCTGATATCGAAAACTTTGCAAATACGGGGCTCAGCATTCTTGAAATTTCACATCGATCCAAAGAGTTTGAAGCCGTTATGGATCAAACCCAAGCATTGGTCAGAGAATTGCTGAATTTACCTGACAATTATGATGTGTTATTCTTAGGTGGTGGGGCAAGTACTCAATTTTTTCAAATTCCGCATAACTTTTTAAGAAGCAGTGCCGCTTATACCAAAACAGGAACTTGGGCAAGTGGTGCTATCAAAGAGGCAAAACTTTATGGTGAGGTAAATGTGGTTGCCAGCAGCGAGGAATCGAATTTTAGCTACATTCCTAAAGATTACACCATTCCTGAAGATGCAGATTATTTTCACTGTACTTCGAATAATACCATTTTTGGAACTGAAATGCACAATTTCCCGGATTCACCGGTTCCGATGTTCTGTGATATGAGTTCTGATATTTTTAGCAGACCGATTGATGCATCCAAATTTTCATTGATTTATGCCGGTGCCCAGAAAAACATGGGACCTGCAGGTGTTACATTGGTAATTGTCGATAAAGATATGTACAGCAGAAGAGCTACGCGACCAATTCCGAGCATGCTGGATTACAAATTGCATGGAGAGAAGGGCAGTATGTATAATACACCACCTGTTTTCCCGATTTTGGTTTCGATGTACAACCTTCAATGGGTGAAAGAAATGGGCGGCACTGGAGGTATGCAAACAAGAAACAAAGCGAAAGCGGATCTTTTGTATAGCACTATTGATACAAATCCATTGTTTAAAGGAACCTGTGCGGAAGAAGATAGAAGTTTAATGAACGTATGCTTCACTTTCAATGAGCCCAATGAAGCTATGGACGCCAAATTCTCTGCCGCTTGCAAAGAAGCAGGTATTTCTGGAATTAAAGGGCATAGAAGTGTTGGCGGTTACCGCGCTTCGCTTTATAATGCTTTACCGATAGAAAGTGTGCAGGCTTTGGTTGACGTAATGAATACTTTCGCATCATGAGAATTCTAGCGAATGACGGAATCGACGCTGCAGGCAAGAAATTGTTAGAAAGTGCTGGATTTACCATCAGTACGGATAAGATTGCACAAAGTGATTTGCCTTCTAAAATTTCCAATTATGATATCATCATCGTAAGAAGTGCTACCAAAGTTACTGCTGAGGTAATGGATGCGGGTAACCTCAAGTTGATTGCCCGCGCTGGAGTGGGACTTGATAATATTGATCTGAAACACGCTGGTATTAAAAATATACCGGTTGTAAATACTCCCAACGCAAGCTCAAGAAGCGTGGCTGAGTTGGTGTTTGCCCACGTATTCAATTTGCTGCGCTATGTGCAGATTTCGAACCGTGTAATGCCAACTGAAGGCGATACCCGATTCAACGAACTTAAAAAATTGGCCTCAGCAGGTTCTGAAGTTGCCGGAAAAAAGTTGGGAATTATCGGATTTGGCCGCATTGGCCAAGAAGTAGCCCGCATGGCAGTTGGATTGGGAATGGAGGTGTTGATTTATGATTACAAACAACGTGATTTTGATTTAACAATAACCTTTCATCGCAATTATCAGATTAAAAACTTTAGCTTAAAACTGACCGGTGTAGCCATGGGTGAGTTGCTGAAAAATTGTGATATTGTTACCATCCATACTCCTGGAAGTGCGGAAGTAATTACAGAAGCTGAAATCGAGCAGATGAAAGAGGGGGCCATTTTAATAAACTGTGCCCGTGGGGGCGTGGTCAACGAGAAAGCAATGACCGCAGCTTTACAGTCAGGTAAATTGTTTGCAGCAGGGTTGGATGTGTTTGAACAAGAACCACCCGTGTATAAAGAATTCCTAAATTTCAATAACGTATCGTTGTCTCCACACATTGGAGCAAGCACAGCAGAAGCACAAGAACGCGTGGGGGTGGAGTTGGCGGA
The DNA here is from genome assembly GCA_040376005.1 of Flavobacteriales bacterium. Classification (GTDB taxonomy): domain Bacteria; phylum Bacteroidota; class Bacteroidia; order NS11-12g; family UBA955; genus JAGXTF01. The sequence continues at coordinate 911 of JBEIRK010000091.1, read as the reverse complement.
AAGAATTTTAGCGTTTTTTAAACCCAATTAAAGCATTGGTTCGCGTTTATCCATTTGCCGCCCTGCGGCCCACCCAAGAATTTGTTTCACAGGTAGCAAGTAGAACTCCGAGTTCGTCGGATACTGCGTCGCTGCAGCAAGAGTTAGATTCCAATGAACTCAGTTTTTTGCATGTGATAAAGTCTGGTATCAGTGAGAAAATAACCAATGGTTCTCACAGGGGGCATTATGATTTGGCTATTCAGTACTTCGAAGGACTCAAAACATCCGGCGTCCTAATCCATGAGGAATCGCCTGCTATTTATATATACAGCCAAAAGTTCCCTGACAATCACATCTTTGAAGGCCTAATTCTCGGTATTTCTGCTATTGATTACTTAGAGGGATCAATAAAAAAGCATGAATACACCTTAACAGAGAAAGAGAGCCGCATGGTAGAACATGTAACCCAAACCGGTGTCGTGGGTGAGCCTGTGCTTATAGCGAATCCGAACAGTGCGTATACCAAAGACTGGATTCGCAGACATAGAAAAGGGGATCCTGTATTGGTTTTTACCGATAAAGACAATATTGAGCATAGTGTATGGGCGGAAAAGAGTAAAGAAGCCATTGCAGAAATACAGCTTGCCTTTCGAGAAATAGATTCATTGTACATAGCCGATGGACACCATCGCATAGCAGCAAGCAGTATGTACTTGACCCATATGCACAACGAGAAAAACTGGAGGGCAGAGCAACTGTGTTTTATGGCGTATATATTGGCAGACTCCGATTTGTGGATTAAGCCTTTTCACCGCTTGGTAAAAGGGTATACAGAACAAGAAATACAGGGAATGATCGCTGGCTTGCAAGAACGATTTGAAGTTGAATCCTGCAAAGACCCAGTAATTCCCGCAGCGAAAGGCACTTTC
>JBEIRK010000207.1:0-2763 GCA_040376005.1 Flavobacteriales bacterium | reverse complement strand
TTGCAAATATAGTGCAAATGCAATTGAATACTTTTTTGCACCGATTCGTCGGCAACGTATTGCACTTCAATTCGGTCGGTAATTTCCAAACCACTGTCTTTTCTGAGGTTTTGCACCCGGTTTACAAATTCACGGGCAATACCTTCATGAATCAAGGCTTCCGTAAGGGTTATGTCCAAGGCTACCGTTATTCCCTTGTCACTTGCCACGGTCCAGCCCGGCATGTCTTGTGTAAGGATTTCAACTTCACCCAATTCCAATTGAAACTGTCGTGATTCCAAGTCCAGACTTATACTTCCCTCTTGCTCTAACTGTCGTATTTGCGACTGCGAAATACCATTCACCGCCTGTGCCAACAACTTCATATCCGCACCCAATTTTGGACCCAGTGCTTTAAAATCTGGTTTTACTTTCTTAACAATTAAATCATTGCCTGCATCAATTTGAAGCACCTCTTTTACATTCACTTCTTGGGCAATAAGGTCAGAAACGTGGGTGAGTTGGGCGGCAAACTCAGCAGTTAACACAGGAACCATGATTTTCTGTAAGGGTTGCCTTACCTTCAACTTCTCCTTTTTGCGCAGTGACAACACCAAACTACAGGTGGTTTCTGCCACATCCATGGTTTTTTCAAGATAGGCATCAATGTGCGCCGCATTCACCACCGGGAAATCGGTAAGATGAACAGACTCGGCTACTGCGCCTCCACCAATTCCATGTTCGTTCAAACTTCTATAGAGCCAATCGCTGAAGAAAGGACTCATGGGCGACATCAACTTCGAAATGGCAGACAAACACTCATACAGGGTGTCATAAGCCGCCTGTTTGTCCCCATTCATGTCGCTTTTCCAGAATCTTCTGCGACTCAAACGCACGTACCAATTGCTGAGGTGTTCAGAAACAAAATCCTCGATTTCACGGCCCGCTGTCGTTGGGTCGTAATCGTCCAGCGATTCTGTTACCTTCAGTATCAAGCTGTTCAATCTGCTGATGATCCAACGGTCGAGCTCACTGCGTTCCACTACAGGAATCGCGGCGCCGGCCTCATACTTATACTGGTCCACATTGGCATACAGCGCAAAGAAACCATAGGTGTTGTATAAGGTTCCAAAGAATTTGCGCTGCACTTCAGCTACCCCTTCTATGTCAAATTTTAAGTTGTCCCATGGTGGCGCATTGGTAACCATGTACCAGCGCACCGCATCTGCACCGTATTTGTTTACAGTCTCAAATGGATCCACAGCATTGCCCAGGCGCTTGCTCATCTTATTGCCGTGCTTGTCTAGCACCAATCCATTGGCAATGACGTTTTTATACGCCACAGAGTCAAACAACAACACCGACAAGGCATGCAGGGTAAAGAACCAACCGCGCGTTTGGTCTACCCCTTCTGCGATATAATCCGCTGGAAAATTCCGTTCGAATACATCCTTCTTCTCAAAAGGCCAATGCCATTGTGCATAAGGCATAGCACCAGAATCAAACCACACATCAATAAGGTCAGCTTCACGGCGCATGGCTTGGCCGCTGCCACTTACCAAAATAATATCATCTACATAGGGACGGTGTAAGTCCAGCCCTTCTGAATTGAGTTCTTGTTGCAAACCCAATACCTGATTTGCCTTTTCCATTTCAGCCATTAACTCCGCCACACTGCCGATACAGATTTCTTCCGTACCATCTTCCGTGCGCCAAATTGGCAATGGGGTTCCCCAATACCTACTGCGGCTTAAGTTCCAATCTACCAGGTTTTCTAGCCAATTGCCAAAGCGGCCTTCGCCCGTGCTCTTGGGTTTCCAATTGATGGTTTTGTTGAGTTCAACCATTCTCTCTTTTACCGCAGTGGTTTTTACAAACCAACTTTCCAGTGGGTAATAAAGAATAGGCTTATCTGTGCGCCAGCAATGCGGATAGGTGTGCTCATAGCGTTCCACCTTAAACGCCTTGTTCTCTTGTTTCAGTTTAATCGCCAGGCGTTCATCAACACTCAAATACTTATCTCTGCCTTGCTTTAGCCTTTCTGCCTCTTTCTCCTCATCGTTGAGGTATTGCTCTTTTACAAACTCACCTGCAAAGTCGAGGACTTCATCTGTAAATCTGCCTTTCTTGTCCACCAATGTCAGGGAACCAAAACCATTATCGCGTGCTGTTTTAAAGTCATCTGCACCAAAACTTGGCGCTATATGTACAATACCGGTACCGTCTTCTGTGCTCACAAAATCAGCCGTAACCACCTCAAAACACTTTCCGGTTTCAGGTTGGGCGTAGGCTAACAACTGTTCGTAAGCAATGCCTTTCAATGCGGCACCTTTTACTTCAGAAACCCATTTCCAAGGCAGCACCTTATCGCCCGGCTTATAGGCTGAAAAATCCGCATTTTCGCCCTCAGCACTGAAGTATTTGCCCATAAGATCTTTGGCCAAGGTTACTTTTTGCTGAATGCCCGTGTAAGGGTTGAGGGTTTCTAAGCTCACATAATCAATAGCTGCGCCAACTGCCAATGCGGTATTGCTCGGCAAGGTCCAAGGCGTGGTGGTCCAGGCTAGGAAATACTCATGCTCGGTGCCTTTCTTCTTAAACTGCGCCACCACAGTGGTGTCTTTCACCATTTTGTAGGTGCCCGGCTGGTTCAGTTCGTGGCTTGACAAGCCTGTACCCGCTGCAGGAGAAAAAGGTTGTATGGTGTATCCTTTGTATAAATAGCCCCTGTTGTAGAGTTCTTTTAAGATATACCAAAGGGTCTCAATGTAGTTGTTTTCGTAG
>JBEIRK010000109.1:0-8481 GCA_040376005.1 Flavobacteriales bacterium | reverse complement strand
TCCCCTGGAAATTGCGCAACATGCGGTAAAATATGCGATTGCAAACAACCACAATGTGGTGATTATAGATACTGCAGGCCGATTGAGTATAGACCAAACCATGATGGAGGAAATTGCAGGACTGAAGCGCAATATCAAGCCGCATGAGATATTGTTTGTGGTGGACTCCATGACGGGTCAAGATGCAGTAACCACAGCGAGTAAATTCAACGATGTATTGGATTTTACAGGGGTAGTTCTTACCAAGCTTGACGGTGACACCCGCGGTGGTGCGGCGCTTTCAATTAAGAAAGTGGTAAATAAGCCCATTAAGTTTATTTCTACGGGTGAGAAAATGGAAGCCTTGGATGTGTTCCACCCGGATCGTATGGCGGGTAGGATTTTGGGCATGGGTGATGTGGTGTCGCTAGTAGAAAAGGCACAAATGGCGATTGATGCGGATGAGGCGGAACGCTTGTCACGCAAGATTGGCAAGAGTGGTTTTGATTTTGAAGATTTTTTAAGTCAGTTGCAACAGATAAAGAAGATGGGCAACTTGAAGGATTTGATGGGTATGCTGCCTGGTGTTGGGAGCAAAATCAAAGATTTGGATATTGATGATAAGAGTTTCAAAGGAATCGAGGCCTTGATACAATCCATGACACCAGAGGAAAGGCGTAAACCCGAATTGCTAAATGCCTCGCGCAAACAGCGCATTGTTGCGGGAAGTGGCAGTAGTGTTCAGGAGTTGAATAAGTTGCTTACTCAATTCAATCAAATGCGTCAGATGATGAAGATGATGAAGAACAAGCGCATGCCGTCTTTTGGCAATATGGGAAGATAAAATAGTGAGCTGCCTTTTACCGATGATGCAGCCTGTACTTTCCGACCAATTGTAACTGATCTTCGATGAAGATTTTGCGTTGAATATGCAGCTTGCATAGCCCTGGTATTAATAAATGACAATCCTATGACATAATTAGTATGTGCTATTCATCAGTCCATTGGGGCTGAATTAGAGCCTCTTACAAGGGTTTTCATCCTTCGGTGCTGCGTCATGGATTTTTTTTTTGCCAAAACAATTTTTTAATATTTGAGAATAGCTATATTTGAAATCTTAAGACAACAGGAAAACATGAAAAGAATACTACAGTTGCCATTATTGTTACTTGTAATGTTTAGCGCACTAAACGTCAAGTCGCAATCAATTTTGTATCGTGATACCCTCGTAAATGGTACCACGTATTGCCCAACAACGCCGAACGGTGGTTGGGTTTACAAGAAGTATAAAAACTTCAGAACCAGCTTGGACACCACAACTAAATTCTTCACTGAAATTAGGATGAATGGCCAGTTTGCAACCGCATCTAGAACCTGTACTGATAAGTATGTGGTTAGAAAGCTTGCAGCTGCCTTGAAAAGCGGTACCTCTTTCGTAGTAAACTGTAACAGTATTACTTGGGAAATTGGTGGAACCGGTTCTTGCTTGGTAACAGGTGGTTGTACTTCAGGTACGGGTGATGACATTCACTTTGGAAGTTACCCAGTGGGTACTTCAGGTGTGTGCGCATGTGGATCTGGTACCTATTGGATTTTCCGTCAAACCATTGGTAATTTGAACTGGGGTGGTGTCAATACTGCTACCTGTAGCCCACCAACACAATGGGTGGAGCTAGAATTCAAGTATTTGCCACCAGTAAACTTTGACGTAGCTACCTTGGGCGTGAACAAAGTTGATCCATGTTTGTACACCCAAGACATCAAAGCAACTTTTGCCAACCTTGGTAAAAGATCGTTTGACTCTTTCCAATATACTGTGAACATCAACAATACTGTTTATGGTCCATATTGGAAAAAAGCAACTTTGAAGCCTCAGGCCTCTACCAACTTTACGGTAATGAGCAATTTTACTTTCACTGCAAGCACCAACTATACCATTCAGGTATTTGCAAGAAGACCCAATAACCAATTTGACAGTTTCCCTTCAGATGATACCGCAACTTCCAAATTCAAATTCTTTGGTACCAAAGGCGTTCCCAATGCCATTGATACCAATGTATGCGGAAGTCAAAGCTTAGTGGTTCGCAGTATCCCAGCGCAGGTAGGAGACAGTATTGCATGGTTTAGCGACCGTACCTTGGGTGGTATGATTGGCACAGGTCCAAAATACACTACCAAGTATTTGTCTTCAGGAGCTACTTATAAGTTCTATGCGGCATCCTACAATGGATTTACGCAAGGTGTATTAAACACAGGTTATACCTTCACCAACTCTTGGCAGGGTACCATGTTTAACCTTACCGCAAATGATGGTGATTTGTTAATCGACTCACTCGGAATAAACCTATACAGCGTTGGAGCCCCTCCAGGCAACAACACGCCACTAGACATTTGGGTTCGTCAAGGTGGATTTAGCGGTGCAGAAACCGATCCAACCAAATGGACCAAAGTTTGGTCAGGACAGGTAATGTCTAAAGGAACGCAATTGAGAAGTGTTGCTCCATGGAATTATACCTTATCTAATGGTGTATTATATGGTGTATATCTTAACTTTACTAACGGAGCACGTCAAGTGCCTTTGTTGAAACCTACAGCACAAACCATTTCAAATGCGGATTTGACCTTACAAGGCGGAACCATGAGTGGATTGGATTTTGGTGCGGTAATTCAGGCAGGTACATTCGATGGTGAGGTGTTCTACCGCAAGCTTCTTTGTAAGAGCAAGCCTGATAGCGCGACCGTTGTAGTAAACCCTGCGCCGTATGGTGCGAAATTGGAAGCAGGCTTCCCATTCCAAACTGCACCTAAGAACAGCGGTAGCGGTGTTGTTTCTAAACCACACGTAGTTGCTATGGGCGACACACTTGCCTTGAATTTGGCTGCTCCAACAGGCTACATCGACGGTGACCATAACACGACTTGGAAAGTTGCCAATGTACAAGTAAAATCTATGGGTGGTCGTGCGTTGAACTTCGGTTGGACCGACCCTAAACCGAATGCAGGCAGACTGGTTTATACTCCAGATGCATCTATGATTGACTCTGTGTTGAAAGTGATGGTTCGCATTCAACAGATTGGTGGACCTGGTTGCGATACCAACTTGGTACACTATATATATGTAGCACCATTGCCAGAACCAAACTTCAGCCGCAATGCTAAAATTTGTGATGGTGATCCTATCGAATTTGTAAATAAGTCTAAGATTCTCAAAGGCTTTATCGACTATAAGTGGTACTTCGGTGACGGTGATTCATCAGAAGCCCAAGACCCAATTAAGCAGTATGCATCTTTCGGTGTTTACTATTGCAAACTGAATGCAATCAGTAGCATCTACGGCTATGTTCGCACCAAGATTGACACCATTACAGTAACTCAGATTCCATTGGTGAAATTCAAAGTGTTGAACGCATGTGAAACCAAAGCACACAGCTTTGTAAACCAAACTACTGTAAACGCAGGAACCTTGAGTTACAGCTGGGATTTTGGAGACCTTACACCAAAGAGCACTGTGAAGGATCCTACGCATTTGTATGCAAGCGTAGGTCAGTACAAAGTGACCTTGACCGCAAGTGCAAATGGTTGCTCTGCTGTTGGTATTAAGAATGCGTATGTATTCCCGAAACCAAAGGCGTCATATGCATATGATGATTCTAAAAAGTATTGCACGAACACTCCAGTAACCTTCACCAACACGTCTACTATTTCTAGTGGAAACATGGGTGTGAAGTGGAAGTTTGAGCCAGGCCAATTGGGTACTGTAGATGTGCCATTGCATACCTTCAAAACCGCTGGTAAGTATGATGTGAAAGCAATTGCAATTTCTGAATTTGGTTGCATGGATTCAGCTACTAAGACAGTAACTGTATTTGAAGCTCCAAAAGTAAGCTTCACCAATTCTTCAGCTTGTGACTTGACTCCAACACAGTTTACCAACAATACACCTGATGTACCAAGCACAGTAGACAACTACAAGTGGAGCTTCGGTGATGGCAACTCAAGCACAGCTTTGAGCCCAAGCCATCAGTACACCCAATTGGGACCAAAAACCGTGAAATTGGTAGTAAGTACTTCATCAGGTTGTGCAGACAGCGCAAGCAAAGAAATTGTTGTAGGTACCCAGGCAAACGTAGACTTCGATGCACAAGCAGCATGCTCAGGCGAAGAGGTACAGTTTGACAATAAGACCAAGTTCCCACAAGGTGAAGTGAAATACAAGTGGTACTTCGGCGGTGTAGATTCATCTTCACTTGCAGATCCTAAGTACACCTTTAAACCTACCAACACTACCACTTACAATATCACATTGAAAGTTACTGTAGACGGAGGTTGCGAAAGTGTAGTAACCAAGCCATTGAACATTTTGGAAAAACCAACGTGTAACTTCACCATCAGCGATGGTTGGAATAGCGCTTCAGGTGGATACGGATACCGCACAGTGAATGTGGCTGCTGGTAACACTACTTATCCTTACTACCGCTATAAGTTCTCTGACGGTGGTAGCTTGACATCAGCAACAGGTGAATATCAGTTCCCATATGAAGGTGACTTCACTGTTACTTTGATTGCGCGTAACTCAGTGGATTGCGAATGTACTTCTACTCAAACGAAGTCTATCCGTAACGCGGTAGGAACACAAAGCATCAATGGTGCAAACATTACTGTATTCCCGAACCCAACCCAAGGTTTGTTGAACATCCAAGCATTGGAAGGTGTTTCAATTGAATCAGTAAGTGTGTACTCACTCTTGGGCGAGTTGGTAACTGTAAACGAAAGCCACAGTGGCAACAAAGGCCAGATTGACATGGGTACTGCTGCTAACGGTGTATACTTGGTTAAAGTAAGCACTGATAAAGGTTCAGTTACTCAAAGAATCACTTTGCAGCAATAATTGTTACTTTAGTTAAAGAAATACAAGAATCCCCCGCAACTCGCGGGGGATTTTTTTGTTAGTACTCATGATAATAGAGAGTAACTTTGAATCGAAATGGAAAACGAGCATATAGCAGCCTTGCGCAAGGAGTATTTGCGAGACAGCATAGATCCCAGTGATTTTCCTGCGGATCCTGTAGCAGCATTTGCAGATTGGTTTGACCTGGTGTTGGCAGAGCAATGCCCTGAGCCCAACGCCATGGTGCTAAGCACTGTGGGCGCCAACGGTAGGCCTTCAAGTAGGGTGGTGTTGTTGAAAGACTGTACTGCTCAGGGATTGGTGTTCTTCACCAATTACAAGAGCCGCAAGGGGGAAGAGCTATTTGCGAATCCCTATGCTTGCTTGAATTTCTTTTGGCATGATTTGGAACGCCAGATTCGGGTTGAAGGTAAGGTAGAGCCCTTGCCTTCTTCCGTGAATGATGCCTATTTTAATTCACGTCCAAGACTCAGCCAAGCGGGTGCTTTGGCGAGTATGCAAAGCAGTATTATTCCGGATCGCGAGGGCTTAGATGCCGAAATGCAGCGCTTGATGTCTTTGCCTGAATCTGAAGCCTTGGTGCGTCCTTCGCACTGGGGTGGTTATTGCTTGGTTCCAGATTATTTTGAATTTTGGCAGGGCCGCGCAGGTCGTGTACATGACCGCATTTGCTATGAGTTAAATGGTTCTGATTGGCGCAAGTTTAGACGGTCACCCTAAGGTATTGATAAAAGAAAAATCCCGCGAAAGCGGGATTTTTCTTTTGAGTTCTTTTTGCCGCTTTGATGCGGTCGAAAATGTATAACAGTTATTTTCCTTGTGCAGCGTTGCTGAAGCTTTCCATGAAATCTTGCGCAATTCCAGTGGTACTAAATCCACCATCGTGATACAAGTTTTGCATGGTTACCATGCGGGTATAATCAGAGAACATGGAAATGCAGAAATTGGCACAATCTTCTGCACTTGCATTGCCCAAAGGAGACATTTGGTTTGAGTAATTGTAGAAGGCATCAAATCCTCCAACGCCACTGCCTGCAGTGGTGTAGGTAGGGCTTTGAGAAATGGTATTTACACGTACGTGTTTGTGTTTACCATAGTGGTATCCAAAACTGCGTGCAATGCTTTCCAACATAGATTTGGCTTCAGCCATTTCGCTGTAATCTGGGAATACGCGCTGTGCAGCGATATAGGTCAATGCCACAATTGAACCCCACTCATTCACTGCATCATGCTTGTACAATACTTGCATTAAGCGGTGAAAAGACATGGCTGAAATATCTATAGAGGTGTGCATCCAATCGTAGTTGAGTTCTGTATAAGGAACTTTTTTTCGCACATTTAAGCTCATACCTACACTGTGAAGTACGAAATCAAGTTTGCCTCCCAATTTTTCTACGCTTTGGGTAACCAAATTTTCCAAATCTTCCATTTTGGTAACGTCGGCATAAATCAAGGGTGCATTCAGGCGGGTAGCCAATGCTTCTGTTTGTCCTACTCTGGCGGCAACAGGGGCGTTTGTCAATACTATTTGTGCGCCTTCAGCAGCACACTTTTCTGCAACCTGCCAAGCGATTGAACTCTCATTTAATGCGCCAAAAATAATTCCGCGCTTGCCTTGCAATAGATTTTTTCCCATAGGTCAAAGGTAAGGGTACTATGTATCTCAACAAAGCATTTTGCTTCAAAACGCTGCTTTTTTATACAGGACACAGCAGTAGTTTGCGCAGCTTTATTCTCTAAATTAGGTATCATGACGGTGGCAGAACTTATTTGTATTACACCCATATGGATCTTTTCTATTCTGTATTTAAACCTTTCCCGTTTGATAGTATCCTATAGGTATAAAAGGAGAAAATAGTATGAAAAAGTGGATGAGTATGATGTTGACTATTGCGCTGAATAGCGCTGCACTCTTGGCCCAAACGGAAGCCAAAAAAGGACCCTGTGAGAAATTAGAAACCACCGCGCAGTGGATGAAAGATAGCCTTTCCTTGCAAGCGGATCAGGTGGTGAAGATCGAAGCATTGCACAAAGAAACCTGCACAAAATTTGAAACTGCCCGTCAAGAAGCATCAGGAAATAAAGAGCTGCTTAAAGAAAAAAGCAAGGGCATCATGGAGGAATTGCGCACTGGATATAAGGGCATTCTCAGTGAAGAGCAATTGGGTAAATTGAAACGCCATCGCAACGAAAAGAAGGACACTGCTGCCCGCCATGGGAAGGTGCGTATGTCTGCCGAGGCGCGGGCCGATAGCCTTACAAACACGTTTACACAAGAACTAAGTTTGACTGCTTCTCAAATCCTTTTGGTAAAAGCTGCCAATTTGAATTTGATGAAACACCGCGACGAATTGCGGGAGTTGAAGCGTAACGGCACAGATAGCCTAGCATTGCGTGAGAATCACCGTGAATTCATGAAAGAATATAAGCGCAGTATGCAGGATATATTGACCGATAGCCAGGAAGAGAAATTGAAAGAATGGCACAAAGCACACAAAGGCAAAAAGGGTTCTGAAGCTAAGCCGGATGAGGAATAGAAAGGGTATACTTACTTGATTATTCAGGACTCCTGCAATGGAGTCCTTTGTTTTTCAGGATTTTCTTTTAAATTTACAAATCCATTGCCCATGAAGAAGTACATATTTTTCGCCGCCATGTCTGTTGTAACTGGTATTATGCAAGGTCAGTTCGCACAAGACAGTAGAACGATTTCGGGTCCATTGCCTCAAGTATATATTCAAAACCCCGGCACGCGCAGTGTGTCAAAGCCCACTACCTGTGGCTCTGACACATCCTATTTCACCAGAAATGGCACAACAGCGTATAATGGGGTTACCATTCGTTCAGGCAGCAGTTTGGGTCAATATTTTGGAACCAATCAAGAAATTACCGTTTCAGGTTTTCGTTTTCATTCCTATTCATTGTCTGTGACTCCTGCACGTCCAGTGAACATACGGGTGATTTGTCATTTGTATAAAGCGGGCTTGGATTCTTTGCCCAGTGGTTCGCCTTTGGCATCTGATACGATTACAGTGGATACAGTAATGGGCGCAAGCATAGGTCTTGATAGAATTGAGAGAAATGCAGTGTTTAAAAAAGCGGTAAAGCTGAATTACGACTACATCATCACGGTGGGAACAGATAGCACTGCGGTAAGTGCTGCGATTATTACCAATTCATGGACAGCGGGGAATGGAAAGAAAAAGAACTTGGGCTGTGGTTCGGTGAGTGGAAAATGGTACCGCTGTTTGCAATTGAATATTGCGGGTGTAACCTTTGATGCAGATATGCAATTTTATCCCTTTGTGAGCTATAAAATGGGGTCTGATTTTGCGATAGCCAATGATTGTTACAATTTTGGAGATACGGTTAAGTTTAACAATAAGTACAAGGAGAATGTAAGCGGATCTGACTATTACAACTATTACAAGAGCTTAAACATCGATTACTTCACCCAACGTTGGAGCTATGATGGCAGTGCAGCCCAGTATTATGTAGTAGATGGTTTTTACAAGCCTTTTGTAAAGAAGAATTTTGAAGTTCGCCTCATCTCGGTGTTGTACGGTTTTAGTGGAGGTATTTGCTACGATACT
>JBEIRK010000074.1:0-13420 GCA_040376005.1 Flavobacteriales bacterium | reverse complement strand
GTAGTGTTGAGCCCAACCTGGGCCATGGCTGCTCCGGTGCAAGCCAAAAACACTGTTATTAAGAGTTTTTTCATATTCTGTAATGTAGCAAATGTAATCATTTTAGAAATCAACCCAAAATCCTGTTGTGCACCATTTATTAATTGGAAATTGACCTTAGCTAAGTGTACATGGCTTCCACGTCTTGTTCCGGCACTTGGCCACTCGGTTTACATGGCAGGCTTTACAGCCTGTTATTTCGAGCAAGTAAGCTCCATGTTTATTGCTCACCGCCGCGGTAGGAGCTATAGCGTATGGTGCGCTGTGATTGATTGCTTCCACATGAAATGCATTGCCAAATGCGCCGAGTTGTAACAATACCTTTGTGAAAAAAGAAATAGTGTTTTCACCATTTATCTTGTCTACCGGTGGAGCATGTTTTAGGTAGGCGATTAAGTCGTATAAATCATGCTGAGACATGGTGTTAAAATATCAGTACTGGGCATAATTAACAATGCATTTCCTTTGGGATTAATTCCATGCCGAATGGCGCGAATCCAATCTTTATCTGAGTAATTGGATCCAACACCCCCTTTACCTCGGGTGAGGTTTGGACTGTAAATTTTTCCAATTTTCGGGTCATCTAAAAAGACTTTGCCTTCCAAGGCCTCGCCATGGCAGGATTGACACAATGGAACAAAATGCATGCCTCTTGGGATGGATGTTGAATCGGCCGGGCTTTGGGGTGCAGGCACCGCAATGGTGTAGACCTTTTCCTTGCGACTGTTGTATCTACCCAGAATTGTTATGGCAGAAATTAGAATCAATAATAGAAAACTGAGCAGGAGTATTCCAGTCCATTTTAGGTTTTTTTCATAGCGGGGTAGCGTTTGAAAGCAATACAAATTATATGGGTATCTCTTGGACTTCCAAACAATTTGATATATCAAATACTAGCTTCTAGAAATTTCTTTCCTCATTCCATAGGATAAAAGACTCATTACCAATTTTCTTGGTAGGGCCCGCATCAGTGCCCAGGCAAGTCGGTTGCCTTTTCCAATAACAATACTTGAACGCTTTTTAAAGAGTCTATCGATTGCGGTTTTTGCCACATAATCTGGGTCTTCTACTCCCATACGACCAATTATACTTTGCGCTTTTATACGATTACTCACTTCTGCATTGGTGCGCATAGGGCCGGGGTGCACCGTACTTATATGAACTCCTTGTTTTTTGAATTCTTTGTTGAGGCTTTTGCCAATAAATTCTACGTAGACTTTTGAAGCCGAGTATACCGCCTTATAAGCAAATGGGCTGAACGAAGCCATACTGCTCACATTGAGTATATAACTTTCAGGCTGTTTTTTGAGCAAGGGTATCAATTTGTGCATCATCCATGTGGTAGCCCGAACATTCAATAGAATCATAGTGTCTAGCCCTGTGAGGTCAGCTGTATCAAACTGCCCACTACCACCAAATCCTGCATTATTAATCAGGATGTAGATTTTGTATTTTTCTTCAATCCAATTTGCCAACGCCTCTATTTGAGATGTTTGGGTTAAATCTACTTCATAGTACTGAACATCTACCTTGAACTTTGATGCGATTTGAGCACTCAAGCCTGCCAAATTATCTTGTGGGAGTGCCACCAAAATCAGGTTAAATCCGCGGGAAGCCAATTCTTCTGCAAAGGCCAAGCCTAAGCCTTTGCCAGCTCCGGTAATAACTGCATAACAATCTTGAATTGGTTTCATACAATTTCAACGTTTAAGCACTGCAATACCCCTATAGTATGTTTGTTATAAAAAGGGTTTATGAATAAAATTGTATCTAAATCTCGGTATTCTCCCGCCATCGTTGCATTTCTTAGGATGTTTTCAGTTTTGAACCCATCTATCTTTCGCTGCAAACATAAGATTTTTTCCGTCCGCATGCAGCGAAAGATATACGATAATGTAAGAATCCTTCGCGTTTGAATAGCGTATACGTGATGCCTATTGGCTTATGCAGGTTCGTTTTCAGATCTAAAGACGAGCTCTGTTCCGAAGGCATCCAATACGATGTTGCCATTGCTTTGCAGCTCGCCTGAGAGCAATTTTTTACTGAGTTCATCCAGAATCCGCTTTTGTAATACCCGCTTTAATGGCCTTGCCCCAAACTGCGGGTCATAGCCCAATTGTGATAACCAATCCAAGGCATCTTCTGTCCAAGAAAGTTTGATGTCATTTTCGCCCAATCGTTCTGAAATAATATCCAGCTGCAGTTTTACGATTTGTTTGATATCATTTCTGCTTAGAGGCTCAAACATGATTACCTCATCAATTCTGTTTAAGAATTCGGGTCGAATGCTGCGCTTAAGCAATTCAAATACTTGTGTTTTTGTTGAAGCAACGATTTCATCGCGGTTACCTGTGTTCAAATTCTCGAAATTGTCTCGAATAATATCACTACCTAAGTTGCTGGTCATGATTACAATCGTATTTCTGAAATTGGCGGTGCGGCCCTTATTGTCTGTAAGTCTGCCGTCGTCCAGCACCTGTAACAGTATATTAAACACATCGGGATGGGCTTTCTCTATTTCATCTAATAGAACCACACTGTAAGGCCTTCTTCTAATGGCTTCGGTAAGTTGTCCGCCTTCGTCATATCCCACATAGCCAGGAGGGGCGCCTACCAGTCTGCTAACAGTATGCTTCTCTTGATACTCACTCATATCGATTCGCACCATAGCGTTTTCGGTGTTGAACAAATAGTCGGCAAGTGCTTTTGCCAATTCTGTTTTACCTACGCCTGTTGTTCCCAAGAAAATGAATGATCCAATTGGTTTTTTGGGGTCTTGTAAGCCAGCACGACTGCGGCGAATGGCATTGGATAAGGCTTCTATCGCTTCATCTTGGCCAATAACGCGTTGGTGGAGTTCGTCTTCCATACGCAACAGCTTTTCCTTATCGCTTTGTAGCATTTTGCTCACTGGAATTCCAGTCCATTTGCTCACCACTTCTGCGATATCCTCAGCATCTACCTCTTGTTTCACCATACTGCGCTTGTTTTGGCCTTCGCCCAATTTGATACTCAAGGCATAGAGTTCTTCCTCTTCTTTTTTAATTAAACCATATCGAATTTCAGCAACACGGCCATAATTCCCATCTCTCTCCGCTTGTTCGGCTTCTAATTTGTATTGTTCAATGCGTTCTTTTTTACCTTGTATACGCGTCAAAAGCTCTTTTTCATGCTGCCATTGCCCATTGAGTTCGTTGCGCTTGTCGCCCAAATTGGCTATTTCTTCATTAAGCTTACTCAATTTGCTCTGATCATTTTCGCGTTTAATGGCTTCGCGTTCAATTTCCAATTGCATGATTCTGCGGTTGAGTTCATCCAACTCTTCTGGCACAGAATCCATTTCTAAGCGCAGTTTGGAAGCGGCCTCATCGAGCAAGTCAATCGCTTTATCAGGTAAAAATCTATCATTGATGTAGCGCTGACTCATTTCTACAGCAGAAATAATAGCTTCATCTTTAATTCTCACCTTGTGGTGCACTTCATATCGTTCTTTCAATCCACGCAGGATGCTAATCGCCTCTTGGGTATCTGGTTCTTCAACCATTACTTTTTGAAAGCGCCTTTCGAGTGCTTTATCTGCCTCGATGTATTTTTGATATTCTGCCAGGGTAGTTGCACCAATAGCACGGAGTTCTCCACGCGCCAATGCGGGTTTTAGAATATTCGCGGCATCCATGGCACCTTCGCTTCTTCCTGCACCCACCAAGGTGTGTATCTCATCAATAAACAGTACTACTTCACCACCTGATTTTGTAACTTCGTTTACAACAGATTTTAGTCTTTCTTCAAATTCACCTTTGTATTTGGCACCGGCTACCAAAGCACCCATGTCTAGACTAAATATGTTTTTGGTTTTTAAATTTTCAGGCACGTCCCCGCGAATAATTCTATGAGCCAAGCCTTCTGCTATGGCGGTTTTACCTACACCAGGTTCGCCAATCAGCACTGGATTGTTTTTGGTACGTCTGCTTAATATTTGCAGTACCCTGCGTATTTCATCATCGCGTCCAATTACAGGGTCAAGTTTGCCAGTTCGGGCAAGTTCATTGAGATTCAGCGCATACTTTTTTAGGGCATTGAACTGGTTCTCTGCAGTTTCTGAGGTGACTTTGTTGCCTCCACGCAGTTCTTTGATTGCTTTTAGAAGGTCTGGTCTGCGAAAACCCGCATCTTTTAATAGATTGGCAGCAGTATCCCGCCCTTCCAAAATACCCAGAATCATATGCTCATTGGTGATGAATTCATCTCCCATCTCTCGCATGGCTTTTTCCGCATTCGCGGCAGCCTTACTAAGATCTTGAGATAAATACACCGAGCCCCCTTCTACCTTAGCCAAACTCTTAATTGCAGCATCTGTGGCTTCCTCCACACGCTTCATATTCACACCGGCTTTCCCACATAAAAATTGGAACAACTCACTGTCGTCCGAAACCATCGCTTTGATTACATGTACGGTCTCAATGGATTGTTGTCCGGCTGCCATAACCAGTTGTTGTGCTTTTTGCACCGTTTCCTGGGCTTTTATGGTAAATTTTTGCAAATTCATTTCACTCTATCTGTCAAAAAGGATTCCGAGTGTGAATGTCGGAAATTTTGGCGGATTTATCCTCAATATTTTGAACTATTCTGCCATATTGACTTCTAAGTGCTTGAAGATTTTCAAATCTCTGCTACATTGACATTGCAAATCGAGAATTCAAGTAGTTTTGCAATCTATGAAAACCCTTTGGATGGTCTTGCTCAGTTTGTGTATGGTGCCCATATCCGCGCAGTTTCAAATCACAATGCACGATTCTGCATGGAAAACCCTAGATCAGTTTAAGGTGGATGCAAGTTTTCGAAGGAAAGATGGTTTCATGAAGAGGTTTGGCACTGGGGATAACGAGATTTCTTTTAAAAGAATCAAATGGAAATCACCTCAATGTGGCAAACCAGAGTATAACACCTTTTATTTTAACCGTGCTGGGGTTCTTCAATCGGGTGGCACGATAGAGATTTATGCGCGCTACAAGCGCAGATACCGAGATACGCTGCGATTTAGGATTCCATTGCCCGTCTCATTGTGTTTTCCTGATTCTGTTACTTCAGTGCGGGTAAATGATAATGTGGGTATTCCCGGGTCCATGATTTTTGATGATGGCAGCTCCCGAACTTTGGCAAATAACGTAGATTTATTCAAGTTGATTTCTATTGATGTTCTGGTAGGAATAGCACTGCAGGGAACTCAAATTCGCATACCATCAGATGTGTATATTCCTGAAAGTGAAATTCGCGTTTGTATTTTGAATCAACCTTCAAGCTGCAGTGCGTTTAAAGTGCGCGGTAACTACAGTTATGATTTGTATATCAACGCCAATGGAAGAGATGGCGGCAATGGTCTATCAGGCAATAATGGAAAAGATGGTTGTGCAGATTGCAACGATAGGGGTTATGATGGCACTGCGGGTGATGCGGGTTATGACGGTGGAAGGGGCGGCGATGGCTTGGATACTGAAATTTGGCTGAAACAGCGAGATTCTTCTGTGATTTTGGTAAAAGTGCTCAATGCGCGATCACAGAATGTGATTTCTTATATTGATCTAGCACATGGCGGCAGAATACTCGCAGCGTTAAACGGCGGGAACGGCGGCAATGGGGGTGAAGGTGGCAGAGGTGGTGATGGCTTGGATGAGATTGCCGGCAAAGGGCCTGGGTATGGTGGAAATGGAGGCAGGGGTGGAAACGGTGGGAATGGCGGAAATGGTGGAGACCTGATATTATATGTAGATTCTGCTTCAGCCGGATGGTCTTCAAAGATTACATTCTACAACAGTGGCGGTACTGGCGGACTAACAGGGGAGCCTGGTAAGGGTGGGCGCGGTGGACGTAAAGAAAAGGCGGGAATTTTGGGTACGCTAATTACAGGAAGAAGAGGCGAGGACGGGGTTTCTGGGAACCCAGGCGCTTCGGGCGTTTCTGGCAGCGGATTGAAAATTAGGAATATTAAGTATGAGTAAGTTATTCCTCCTCGAGTATCCCTTCAGACAAGGTAAGCGGACTTACTA
Source organism: Flavobacteriales bacterium (assembly GCA_040376005.1). Taxonomy (GTDB): domain Bacteria; phylum Bacteroidota; class Bacteroidia; order NS11-12g; family UBA955; genus JAGXTF01. Next base: position 7,337 of record JBEIRK010000074.1, on the reverse strand, counting down.
TTAGAGCTGAATCTTGGATTTTGGGTTGTAAATAACGCGAAGCTGGACCTGTTATTTTTACATTAAAGCTGGCGCTGTCCCTGGCATCTATCATACCTTTTTGTATCATTCGATTTCGAATGGCTACAAAATTCCAATTTCGGTTACTCACTTGCCCAGTGCTGTCTAGAAAATACTGATAATGCTTGGGTCTAGGTACGATGCTTGCCAGAAATGCAGACTCTAGAGGCAACAATTGCGATGCGGGTTTATTGAAGTAGAAGGGTGCAGCTTCTCCGATTCCAAATACCCCAGGTCCCCATTCAATTACATTTAAATACACTTCAAACATTCTTGATTTAGAGGTGAGTCTTTGGCTTTCAATCAGCCATACAATCAGCACTTCTTCTACTTTTCGAGCCAAGGTTTTTTTGCGGCTTAAAAAGACATTTTTCACCAATTGCATGCTAATGGTGCTGCCGCCACGGGCAAATCTTCTAGCTACATAATTGCGCGCCAAACTTTGTCTAAATGCCTCTTTGTAAAAACCATTATGACCAAAGAAGGCGGGATCTTCGCCTGTCATAACTGCATTCTTCAGTACTTCAGGAATAAGATCTAATGGGGTAAATGATGGATTGGAAGGCCCAACTACAAAAGAACGAACGGCCTTGCCTTTTTCGAAAAACGTATGGGTAAATGAGCCATTCATTTTCCTTAAATCCGTTTTCCCCATGCCTGTAATTTTGAAATTATAGGGTTTAAGCTCGCTTTCTAAGACAGCGGCATAGGGGTCTTTGTCGTCCAAATGTACGTACAACAAATATTCTAGCTCACCCGTTGTCTGTATGCCTTCTAGGTTGGCAAACATTCCAGTAGGTAGGGAGGCAAAAAAGCCTTTCGATTGGGTTTTCTGCGCCTTAAATTTTAAGGTATAGGCCTTGTGCGCGCCCAAGTCTGCACGGGCATATAAATTGGTTTTTATTTTATTTAATGTCAGTTCGGTATTGCTGTCAATTTCTAGAAAATCTTCACCAAAGTGCGCTACTAACTTTCCACTGCATTCACGAACAATAACACTGGTATCAGCAATCCTGCGGTCATCAATGGTAATTCCCTTAAAATGACCATCGGCAATAACATTCAGCACCCCGCGCTTCATATCGAGTTCTTCAAGCATGAACTCTGCGCTTTCAAAGCCTGCTGCAATTCCGAGGCGCCTTTTTAAACCGGGTAGTTCAACCCATTTGGTCATGGCTGGCTTAATCAGGAGTTTTCCAGTGAGATTCCGGCGGTCAAAATCACCACTGATTTTAAATCCAGCTTCATTGTTGTTCTCAATAAAATAGAGTTCGCCCAATAGCTCTTTGCCGGAGTAATTCACTTCAGGAATGCGCATCCCGCTGCTTCCCAAAGTATCGGCATATTGAAAACGGAAATCTTTTAGCACCAACTCACCCGGTATTTTGGCTACCGTTCTTTTAACGAGGTCAAAAACGCGCTGCACCAAAGGGTCGTCGGAATCACTTTTTGTTTCACTTGAATCTTTTTGCCCTTGGAGTTGGCAATAGTTGCAATAACTGCTGTCGTTTATAAGTGAAATACGCGTGCCTTCTAGGTTCAGACTAGAGAGACTGGGGCCATTCCAAATGGTTTTCCAAAGGCTAATGCCCGCTTCAAGTTTTTTGCAATAGAGCAGGGTATCTCTCTTGAGGGAGAGTTGGGTGTTTTCAAAATCTAAAGTAAACCAGCCCGAAAAGGACTTTTTTTCACAAGAAAGAACATATCCTTTCGACTGCATTTTGCTTACGGCTTTATCCCATGCTTTGGATAAGGCATAATTCCTCAAACTAAACCAAGCCAATAAGGCAAGAAAGATGAGGCCAAGACATAGGTAGCCAAGTCTTTTCAACCACTTAGGAAAGGCTAACGAACGTATGTTATTCAGCAATTGAGACAATTCCTGTATAGGTAAATGGGGTGATTTGGCGCAATTCTGCTTTGATGTCTTCGCTTACATCTAGGCCATCAATAAAGGCAGAAAAGGTGTGTTGCGACATCTTTTCATTCGTCCTGGTGAGAGATTTTAACGCCTCATAGGGATTGGGATAGTTTTCACGTCTCAATACGGTTTGAATGGCTTCTGCTACTACAGCCCAGTTGTTGTCCAAATCGCGGTCTATTGCGTCCTTATTTAACAAGAGTTTGTCGAGGCCGCGGAGTATGCTGGCAAAGGCAATGAGACTGTGTGCAAAGGGCACACCCAAATTGCGCAGTACCGTACTGTCTGTTAAATCTCTTTGCAGTCTGCTTATGGGGAGCTTGCTGCTTAAGTGCTCAAGAATGGCATTGGATACGCCCAAGTTTCCTTCTGCATTTTCAAAGTCAATAGGATTGACTTTATGTGGCATGGCGCTGCTCCCAATTTCGCCCTCTTTGATTTTTTGCTTGAAATATTCCATACTGATGTAAGACCACATGTCTCTGCAAAAATCAATCAAGATATTGTGTATGCGTTTCTGCGCATCACAAATGGCAGCCATGTTGTCGTAATGCTCAATCTGGGTAGTGATTTCACTGCGCTGCAAACCAAGTTTTTGACTTAAAAAATTGGCAGCAAATTGCTCCCAATTGATCTTAGGAAATGCGATATGATGAGCATTGAAATTTCCTGTTGCTCCACCAAACTTCGCAGAATGAGGGATTTGCTTTAAGGCAGCAAGCTGCACCTCCAATCGGTTTACAAAAACCATAATTTCCTTGCCCAAACGGGTGGGAGATGCGGGTTGTCCATGGGTGCGGGCCAACATGCTTATTTCTGCCCAATCTTTAGAAAAATCACGCAGTTTGCCTATGATTTTTTCCAATTGAGGGATTACAGCTTGGTGTAAAGCGTCTTTTAAGGAAAGTGGCACCGCTGTGTTGTTGATGTCTTGTGATGTGAGTCCAAAATGCACCCATTCACGGTATTCAGAAAGCCCTTCAGCATCTAATTTCTCTTTAATGGCGTATTCCACGGCTTTCACATCGTGATTTGTGGTTTTTTCGATTTCCTTTACGCGCAATATGGTCTCCTCATCCAACTGCTTTACCCACTGGCGCAAGATGGCTGCTTTAGAAAGCAGTGCAGAGAAATTCACACCTGGAACCGGCAACTCTGCCAATGCAATGAGATATTCTATTTCAACGAATATGCGATACCGAATGAGTCCGGCTTCAGAAAAATACGGCGAAAGCACCTCTGTGTTTTTACGGTAGCGCCCGTCAACTGGAGAAATAGCATGCAGCGGAGTGAGTTCCATATTGTGGCAAAGATACAAACTGTACATTAGCAGAAGGCAGGCATCAAGTATCTCCGCAGAAGATTGTTGAAAATTATTTTCATCAGAGTTCCCGATTTCTAGGCAAGCCTAGCATTTCTCTAAAACTCTCCTGGCCTTCTTGTTGTTGCACCAAATTGCGCACGAGCAGAATAGCGCGTTCTATGCGTTTGTCGGGATCCCACATAAGCTAGAATATAGCGCTGCATGCCTGCAGATAGCATCTCGAAACGCAGGGCTGCTTCAGGGTCTTGTTCTATCACAATGTTAAATTCTTCGGGAACAGGGAGTCCGTATCTGCTGTCGTCAATTTCTAATTTCAAATGAATGGTGCTGCCATTTTCTAGCCTAGCTTTCTTCATTTTGTCCTTAGAAATAGAAATGTATGCATTGCCTTCACCTAAAGACATGAGCCCACATTGCCATTGAAAATTGTTGTTTACTGTGGCTATCAACCTTTTTTTAAATCCACTCCCAAAGTGCTGGATGACATGCGCAGGAATAAACATGTAATGCATGCCCGGCAGGTGTGCCAAAAGTCCTATGTGTGTGGTGATTTCAATTGGGTTATTAGGCGTGTCCATGTTTAATGCTGAAGTCTCCTTTTTTTAATCATACCACCCTTGGTGTCTTTTACACGGTTCATCACTACAAAAGCATGGGGCTCTATTTTTTCTAATTCGGTATTCAGTTTGTTGATTTCCAAACGTGTGATTACCGTATAAATTATTTCAGTGTCTTTGGTTTCGCCCCGCTTGCCATATCCTTTTTTTCCACTGTACACAGTTACACCCCGTCCGAGTTTATGGATAATCATTTGTCGGATTTCCTCGCTGTGGCTAGAGATTATGGTTACACCAATGTATTCTTCTATCCCTTCAATAAAGAAATCTAGGGTTTTGGATGCTGCCAAATAGGTGATTAGTGAATACATGGCTATTTCCAATCCTAAGAAATAAGCGGCAGTTGAAAAGATGGTTATATTTATAAGAATAATAATATCGCCAATTGTAGTGCCTATTTTCCGACTTAAATAAATGGCCAAAACCTCCGTTCCATCAATGACACAGCCGCCTCTCACTGCGAATCCAATTCCTGCCCCGAGGAAAAAACCTCCAAAAATAGCTACCAATAAATTATCGTTTGTTATGTTAGGGAATGTTACAAATGCAAGGCATAAACTCAATCCTATAATGGCAAGGACGGTTTTAATCGCAAAAGTTCGTCCCATGATATTGTATGCCATAATAATGAATGGCGTATTCACGATTAAGATCAAATAATACAAAGGTATTTTCGTAACAGCGGCTATCAACAATGAAATGCCCGTGGCACCACCGTCTATAAAATGATTGGTTAAGAGGAAACCTTTAAATCCAAAGGAGGCTGAGAATATGCCAAGAGTTATAAGCACTGTGTCCCAAAAATGCCGTCTCAGCGTTATGATCAATTCTTTATGCCCCTTGGCTATTTCATAAGGGGTATATTCACTCGCGGGTTTTTTATGTCCGAATTTAAAACGTAAGATCGTTTGGATAATGATACTTTTCCAAATGCCATTATTCTGTTTTCTCATAAATTTTAGTACTGTAAATATATTTTTTTACTTAAGCCCCAGCTGCAGCAGAAACCTGCTCAATGATACTTGCCTCGGTTTCCCCTATGGCTTTGGGCAATTCTACCATCTCATATAAACCAATTTTATTTAGGTCCATAACGGGTTTGCCATCTTCTCTAGTACCAATGGCTGAAATGAAATTCGCACCCCAAATAATCTCTTCTGTAAAATAACTGAAGCGATCGATTACAACTTGGCTGGTGGTTTCTTCCATAGCTTTAAACAGGATAATAAACTCAGCACGGCCTTGAATTAATTCTTCTATACTCCTTCCCCATAGTGGACTCCCTTCGGTAATAGGATGCACAATGGTCCAGCTTAAATTGAGAAAATTAATTTTATCCAGTTCAAGTTCCAACACAAAAAAACGGCGCCTTAATTGTCCGTGCTCTTCAATATTAATACCCATGGAAACAGATACACTATTTTCTATAAGTAAGCTTTGTTTTCGGGTGCTGGCGATTCGAAACATCAATGCTTTTTGGTCGCCTCGGTAGGGTGCAATCAAAATGTTATTGCTGTGTACCAATTGTGCCACCGGTCGGCTAAACCTGCCGTAAAGCAAACCTGTTGCAATCGCTAATGATAACAAACCAATTAAGCCTTCAATACTCGCTACGGAATTGGCCGCGAAGTTTTGTGGATTGACCCTGCCAAATCCGATGGTGGTGAAACACTGGGTAGAGAAGAAGAAGGCTTCTGTAAAATCAGTGGAGAATTTACCTGTAGGTTCCACACCAATATGCTGAATCCCGATTTTATAAAAAATGCTTGCAAAAAGGAGATTTGCCAAAACGTAAGCGACAAGGATTATGCTTGCAAATTTCCGCCATTTCATGGTGGTGAGTTTGTGAAATAAATCACTCACACTCATCCAAGGGCCGCCGCGCCTTTCAACGTTTGCAGTCCCATCAGCATTCATGAAGCGCTGACCATTTTTTGCTGCTAAGGTTCCAAATCCGAGTTCTTTTGCTTTTATCTTTAAGGCCATGGGTTGGGTATTTTTAAGTTCAAGGATATGCGAAGCAAATTTATGGTTCAATACATTCCTGTTGGGTATAAATATTAAAACGGTCATGCTTTAAAAATCCAATCAGGCAGATTCCAAATCGCTGCGCCGTCTCTACAGCTAAACTGCTAGGTGCACCTACCGCGCAAACTACCTGTATTCCTGCCATGGCGGCTTTTTGAATAAGTTCAAAACTGGCCCTGCCCGAAAGCAACAAAATATGGTGAAACAGTGGAACATTGCCCAGTAAAAATTGACTGCCAATTACTTTGTCCAAGGCATTGTGTCTTCCCACATCCTCGCGCAATGCCAATAAATTGCCTTCCAAATCAAATAAGCCACTGGCATGTATACCGCCTGTTTGATTGAATGCCGCTTGTGCTTTCCTCAACTGGTCTGGTAGTGTTTTTAACAAGGCTGCCCTTACTTTTATTCTAGGTTTTTCTTGGGTATTAAACAGGCTCACAGTTTGAATGGCATCAATGCTGGCCTTGCCACATACGCCGCAACTGGAGGTGGTGTAAAAGTTCCTTTTTAAAGCATCTGTTGCAATTTTTTGATGCGCATTGAGGGTTACAAGCAAGGTATTGCTCTCTGCGCCTGGCAAGGTTTGGGTATGTGCGATGTTCTGAATTTGTGATACTGATGTGAGTATGCCTTCCGTAAACAAAAAACCTGCAGCCAATTCTTTATCATGGCCGGGAGTTCGCATGGTAATGCTTACCTTTTCAGGGAGATTGCCATCGGTTGCTAAACTAATCTCTAATGGCTCCTCAACAGATAGGGTGTCATCCATTGATTCTTTATGCTCACCCATGCGGAAAATAGGGAAGGTTTTTATACCCAAATTTGAATTCACACTGCCAATTTAACGCATAGATTTGAGAATTAACAGGGCCTCTTCCATTTCTTCGGGTGTGTTGGCTGAAAATAACTCCAAATTTGACCCAGGGGTAACATACGACGCCCGCTGCGAGTCTATGAATTTGCGCAAGCTGTAATTCCCTTCCTCAAACCATTGCTGTAGTGGACTTAAAATAGGCAACTCGTATATGCCTAATAATGGCTCTGTAAATCCTGTTGTTGGGTTTTTATATACAGTTGCCAAAGAGCTTATGTCTCTTTTTTCGAATAAATGTTCTATTGTGTCTGTACTTATAAATGGCATATCACAAGGCAAAACCAATAGAGGGGATTGCGTTTGTTCTAGTGCACTTAGTATGCCAGATATGGGTCCATGTCCTTTGTATTTGTTTAAATCACTAAGGATATTTATTGATTTTGTATTGAATGTTTGTTCTGAATTAGAAGAGAAGAAAGTTTCTTCGCAATGCAGGGAAAGTAGGTCATGTAGATATTGATACTGAGCTTGATTGTGGTATTCAATCAAATGTTTGGGTTGTTGCATGCG
>JBEIRK010000239.1:0-1999 GCA_040376005.1 Flavobacteriales bacterium | reverse complement strand
CGTCGATACCCAGTTTGCTGCTTAGGTTTTCTATTAGCGTAGGGCTTAACTGTTGCATTATTGGATTGTCAGCGCTGGTTTCAGAACCGCTAAACATTTCCATAATACCACTGAAATTGCCTGAACCCGCCTGCGACGTCAACTGAGACATTACAGTGCTTGAGGCAATTTCAGTGATATTGCTTGCATTAATTCCTTCGGGTAGATTTAGGTTATGGCTTTGTTCTGCAATCCCCGTCTGCAGGCCGCTAAGTATATCTTGAAGGTTCATGTGTTACATTATAGAAAAGGGATTTTCACTACAGTTGCAGCAAGCAGCTTTCCGCGCACTTCTACAAATATTTCTGATCCTGCAGTTGAAAATTCAGCTTTTACATATCCAAGTCCAATGGCTTTGTTAAGCGATGGGCTCATTGTGCCGCTTGTAACTTCGCCAATAACTTCGCCACTTGCGGTGCAAATAGGGTAGTGCTGACGAGGAATACCGCGGTCAATCAATTCAAAACCAACCAACTTGCGGCTTGGCTTGTTCTCCTTCAGTGCCTTGTGGAAAGCATCATTGACAAATGGCTTGTTGAATTTGGTAATCCAACCAAGTCCAGCCTCAATCGGAGAGGTAGTGTCGTTGATATCGTTGCCATATAAGCAGAACCCTTTTTCAAGACGCAAGGTATCTCTCGCACCCAGACCAATAGGTTTGATTTGGTGCTCAGCACCGGCTTCGAAAAGTGCATTCCACAATGCCAACGCATGTTCGTTCTTTACATAGAGTTCAAAACCACCTGCACCGGTGTAGCCTGTGTTGCTGATAATCATGTTGTCAATTCCAGCCACGGTACCTTCGGTAAAATGGTAATATGGAATTTCACTCAAATTGGTGCTGGTAAGCTTTTGAATGGTCTTTTCCGCATTTGGACCTTGAATAGCCAAGAGGCTGTAGGCATCACTATGGTTGGTGAGTGTTGCATTGAAGTTCGATGCAAACTTCTGAATCCAATTGAAATCTTTATCTATGTTGCTGGCATTCACTACCAACAAATACTTCTCAGCATGATAGCGGTAAACCAAAAGATCATCAACAATGCCGCCATCTTCATTTGGAAGGCAACTGTATTGCACACGACCATCGGTTAGGCTAGAAACATCATTGCTGGTAACATATTCCACCAAATCATAGGCCTGAGGACCTTCCACCAAAAATTCACCCATATGACTTACATCAAATACGCCTACAGAGTTGCGCACTGCAAGATGCTCTTGAATAAGATTGTCATATAATACAGGCATATTGTAACCTGCAAATGGTACCATTTTAGCGCCGAGTGACACGTGAAGGTCGGTGAGGGCGGTGTTTCTGAGTGATGCTGAATCTGACATAGTTGTACTACGGCAAAGATAACGAATAAATAAGCTGCGGTGCGGGCCTTATTTCACGATTATTGGAAATTCAACATCCACATCGGCTTCTCCAGGATCGCAGGTGCCATTTTTGGTTCCGGGCTGGTGTCTCAGCACTACACGCATGCTGGATTTGCCTTTGGCAGTAGCTTTCCAAGTGCTTTCTACGCCAATGCTGTAGGTTCCGTCGCTATCTGTGTGATTCACGGTCACTAGATTAGGGCTTGCAGTGTAACAGATGTAGTGCTCTTTGCCTTCGGTCTTTACCTCCTCGGTAATGTCCTCTACTTCGCTGCCACTTTCATTTAAAAATTCAATTTTGGACATGTAGCTGCTGTCTGAACTCAACTGAATGGTGTCAGGCAAAATAGGGTTTGCGCCGCCGTTGCCGTCAAGGTCTTTCCAGGTGTAAACTGCATCCGCCATCCCCGCTTTTTTAAGGGTAATCTTGATGGTAGTGATGGTTTCGCCTTCATCCGTTTTTTTTCTGCATGAAGCCATGAGACTGAGAATCGCTAATGAAGCGAATACAAGTGTTGTTTTAAGTGAAATTTTCTCTTTCATATGTTTGATGTTAATCTGTGTGTTCTTGATGGTGGTG
>JBEIRK010000144.1:0-5613 GCA_040376005.1 Flavobacteriales bacterium | reverse complement strand
GGTTGGTTGGGCAATTGAAAAACTTTACGACAAAAACATTAGAGAAGACGTTATTGCATCTGTTTTACCAATTGGACAAGGACAAGTATGCATATACTAACAGACGAGAGAAAGGCTGCCCATAACAGCACCCTGGAATAAGCGGGGTTTCGTCTCCGCTTGACAGTTTTGTGGTAGCCGAAAGTTCAGTTCTCCGAACTAACTTCTGTGCTGAAAAGCCCGCCCATCGCCAATCTGCATTCCAAGATAAAAAACAAGCTTTTTATGCAACAAATTGATTCAATTCGACGAAAGGTGTTCCCCTTTTCACCGTTGCAAAAATTCTTGAAACCAATTTATTGCGAATAATGTTCAAAACGAGCATTTTGGGCTTTCCTTCGGCAACCCTTTTGGCATAGTAGGTTTTCAATTCTTTGTCATGCTGGATGGCGCTGATGGCCGACATGCTTAATAAACTCTTCATTTTGCGGTCTGATATGGGATGGATTTTAGATCGCCCGTTGATGCTTGTTCCTGACTGATATGGAAATGGCACCAAACCGCAATAAGATGAAAACTGCCGCCAACTATCGAACCGGGTATAATTGTGCGTATGAAGCAGCATTTGTACTGCCAGGACCAGTCCTACACCCTTAACACTTTTTGAGAGTTTGTAATTCACTTGCATAGCTTCATCAGATTTAATCAATGCTTCCATCGCCTTTTCTACTTTTCTGGCTTGGCTTTCCAAGTGCTCAATAGTCTCTGTAATGGCCAAAATGGAAAAATCATGGCTCGTTTTACCTGTGAGCTGCTCCATGCCGCATCGGAGATTTTTAAGCGCCACAGCCTGCTTTACAAATTGCTCACGCATGCTCATCATACGCTGCAGTTCTATGAGGTTGGCTGCTGGAGGCTGTGAAGGTGTTAAATCCTCCCTGCGCAACCAGGCATAGTAGGCTATCTCTTTGGCATCCGCTTTATCGCTTTTGCCCCTTTTTAAGCCCATAGAACGCTTGATTTCAGTTGGATTAACACAGCAATAGTCAATGCCCTTTTCATGCAGAAAATAGCCTAACAGAACACAATACCAACCTGTGTGTTCAAAGCAGAACAACACATCATCAGATTTAAGTTCTTTTGACTTTACCCAAGCCAGAATTTTCTTAAAACCTGATAAATCATTGCCAAACTGCTGGTGCAGCCCGGCTTTGTGAAGATGCACATCTAAAGTTAATTTAGATACATCGATACCCACTGTTTCTTTAACTTTTTTCATATTTTTGTAATTGAAGAGAAACAATAACCCTTGCTGTACCATCGCCTTTATCAGGCCTAAAAGCCTATCATTCCAATGGGTACTTGCAAGACCGAAAAGGAGAAACGGGACTTATGCAGCTAGAAGGACTTACTCCTACAAAACGTTTTAGGTCACCCGTTTCCCTTTCGGAAAGTTATTACTTTTTATCTGGATACGAACTAAAGGCAAAACGTTATGGGAAAGGCTGTAATATTTGCATCCGATAATCAAGAAAAAACAATCAAAAAGTAAAATATGAAAACAAAATTAATACTACTTCTACTAACAGTAATTTCAATTAATAATCTCTTCGCACAAGACACATTACGAGTTCTTTTTTTAGGGAACAGTTATACATCCTATAACAATTTACCCCAACTTGTGCAGAGTCTTTCCGGTTCAGCCGGAAAAACGCTAATCATCGATTCCAATATGCCAGGCGGAATGACCGTTTCAGGTCATGTCAATGATGCCACCTCTATCGCTAAAATAAGTCAGGGCAACTGGGATTATGTTGTCATTCAAGAACAAAGCCAAATACCCAGTATTGATTATTATCGATACAACGATATGTATCCTGCTATGACAAGTTTAAAATTACTTATTGAACAATACAATCCTTGTGCGAAAATAATCACTTATATGACTTGGGGCAGACGATTTGGTGGTCAGCAATGTGATCCAACAAACACCTATTGTAGTCCGGTGTTTGTTGATTTTAACCATATGCAGGATTCGTTGACAAGTGCTTATACTGAAATAAGTGATATACTCAATATTCAATGTGCTCCAGTTGGAGTCACTTGGCAGAATGTTTTGAATGACACAACATTGATTCTACATAGCAATGACAATAGCCATCCAAATATAGACGGTAGTTATGTTGCAGCGTTAAGCATTTACAGTTCTATTTGGAAACAGCCCTCAATCGGTATTGCATTCAATGCCGGATTAACCCAGTCTCGTGCACTATATTATCAACAGATGTCCGATAATACCATATATAATAGCCAAAATGATTGGAACTTAACTATTAATAATCCGCTTGCAAACTTTAGTTATTCGACAAATGGCAACATCGTAACATTTACCAATACATCTTCTTTTAACATGAATAGCCCACTGAATTATTTCTGGGATTTTGGGGACGGGAACACATCAGTTTTAGAAAATCCAAACCACTCCTACTCCTCAACTGGGATTTACTCAGTAAATTTAATTGTTACGGATTGCATTTTTTCAGACACTGCGAGCTTTACTGTTCAATTAGGCACAACTGGTATTCATGAAAATGAAATTTATCAAATACGGATATATCCAAATCCTACAAACTCGTACTTAAATTTTGATTATGGCAAGGTCATAAATGGTTATAATTTGATTATTAAAAATATCTTCGGGCAACAAGTTTTTCATAAAACAATCACTTCACAAACTGATTATCTGAATTCATCGAATTGGGGTGGTAACGGACTATATTTTGCCCATATCATTGACTCGCAAGGAAACACCATTGAAATAAGAAAAATTATACTTCAATAGCCCATCCCATAACAGCACATTGGCAATAGGCGGGGTTTCGTTACCGCTTGACAGTTTTGTGGTAGCCGAAAGTTCAGTTCTCCGAACTAATCCCGATAGCTATCGGGATGCTGAAAAGCCCGCCCATCGCCAATCTGCAAACCGCAATGGCAAAAACCCAAGTATGCTGTGAAACATTTTCGGGTGGTGCTATTAATTCAAGGCAAACTACATACTGTAATGACCGTAAATGGAGATATATTTGAAGTAAAATTACCCCCGAAAAAACAATATGCTATGAAAGAATTACGCGTTATTGCTTATGACTTTGAAGGAAGGAGTTCTCTATGGTAAAAAAGGCGCTACTGTTTCTGGTGTTTTCATTGGCCTTTTCTGCATTCGGGAGCACCTATTTTTATACGGGTATTAAAGGGAAGTATACTGCGACTACAGGGCAAGATACTGCACTCACCTTGCGCATTACCTATGTGGGGTTTTTTGGTAAGAAATACGATTCTTTGAAGCTCAAGGGCGGATTTATTGAGAACCGTTATTTGACCTTTTCTGATAATTTTAGAGCTGACCATATTACCCTGGAATTGATAAATTCCAAATTTGTTGTGTTGCAATCTGTAAATATTGGCAGCAGTTTAGGAACCTTTCTTTGCGCAGGACATCGCTTCAGTACACCCTTTAACAATAAGTATTGTACAGATTTGTCTTCCCAATCGGCAGGTGTTTTTTGTGCCCAACTTGAGTTTCAATTTGTAACTGATAATGCTATGGATAACCTTGGTGTCTACAATGGCCATTTTAGCGATCCGCGCAGTATTTATTGTGAGTTTAATGCGGGCAATCAAGAGAGTCCCTTATATCTTCAAGCACCCTGTTATTTCGGCAATTTTCGCAGCAATGCTGTTGTTACTTGGTTTGAAAGTGAGAATGGCAGCACAGATTGGAAACCCATAGATACAGGGGTTCGATTCTATCCGGCAAAATATAAATCGGGAATGGGTAAGTTTTATAATCAGAAGCGCTGGTATAAAGCAGTATTGGACACCAACCGCGTACGAAATAATATACCCAATTACAGCTCAGGAATTATCGGACCTATCCGATTTTATTTGGGTGCATCATTGGACAGTATAATCACGACCCAAGCAAAAAATTGCAATGAGCAGCCCCGTGTTACCCTATTTTTTGACACTACAAGCATCTCAGGCACGATGCGACCTCCAAGGGTTTGGGTCTTTTACAAGGCTTCTGACACGGCTTCAGAAAAACGTTGGTTTTTGGATAGTATGAACCAAAGTCCCTTTGAACTCTATGGTAAAAAATTGTATGCTGAAAGCGGACGCCCTGCGCCTCCTGACAGGCTATTGTTGCCCGCGGGTAAGTATCGTGTGATGTATGATTTCACAGCGTGGAATGGATATGATTGCAAATTGCAATATGATACTTTTGAGATCAAGAACAGTTCACTTTCCCCATTTACAGTGCTACCCACTATTCAACCCGTGCTTTGTTATGGGGGAAATACGGGAGCATTGAAATTTAATTCAAATACTGATTCTATTTTGGTGAGTTTGGATAGCCTTCTGTTTTATGATGCTGCGCATGTATTTAACAATCTTACAGCAAAAAACTATACCTATTTCGTAACCAATCAGAAGGGATGTACTTATTCTTCTCGTATCACAATATCTGAACCGCCGGCCTTTGCTACCGCACTGCCTCGTGATACTGTTTTGTGCAAAGGCCAAACTCTTTTTGTGAATGCACAGCATCCAAACAGCAAGACATATACTTGGTACTTAAACAATTCGAAACTATCAGAGAAGGATACCATTACATTGAAAAGTGCCGGAGAGTATGCGCTTGTATTTGAGGATATTAATGCCTGCAAGGACACGCAGCGCATGGAAATAGTCTATGATAGCCTTGTAGCGGTGCATGATTTTCTATTGGCCTCAGAAGCATTTATTACCGATACGGTATATGCTGTAAATACCAGCATTCCTGCACCACGCTGGTGGAAGTGGGAGTTTTCAGACCAAAAGATTCGTGCTTTTCAAAAAAGCACCTTCACGCTTGGAACCCTGTATCCTGACACTGGAATTTATGTAGTTAAGCTCCGCGCACGTTACAATCAGTGTACCTATTCACTAGAGAAAACCATACCTATTCTCGGTACGGCAGATAGCAATAAAAGCGATCCCAATCTAGGATACAAAGGACCATTAATTCAAAGTTTTACCATAGATCCCAACCCGAATGATGGATATAATTTCACAATAAAAGTACAGCTCAGAGATACTGCGAATAGTGTCATTTACAAGATAGATCCGGTGAGTGGTGATATTGTTGGGGACGTGGATTACAGGAATAAAAAGTACTATGAGAGCAAGGCGTTTACCGATATGTATGCCACTCCGGGTGTGTTTTATCTCAAGTTAATCGCGGGCACAGAGTCTAAAACCATAAAAGTAGTCGTGGTGAAATAGTATGAAATGGCGCGCGCCTATTATCTTTTTAACCTTCTTATGCTTTGTAAATAGCGTTCATGCACAAGATATTAATGCCATTATTCACCGGGATATCAAACCTTGGGAGCATAGTATTTTAACAATAATTTAGAGAATATTACTATTGGTGCTGCGATGAGAATAGCCAAGAGCAAACTCAATATTCAGGGAAGTATAGGAAAACAAAGGGATACGCTGAATTTTAGACAGATTAGCTTAGCAGTAATTTGTCAGGAAATATCAGTTATCAACTATCCGCAAATAATACCTTGAGCCGAACCCTGTCTG
>JBEIRK010000165.1:0-4615 GCA_040376005.1 Flavobacteriales bacterium | reverse complement strand
TTTGAATTAAATAAAATGGCCAAATGGACTTTTGAGATGGCTTCTAGAAGGTATCTCAAAAAAGGCATTTGAGTCAATTTCAAGTATTTTGGTGAAAACTGAGGCGGTCCGTGAATTTCAGGCTGGTGGCCTGAAAAAGCGGGCCAACGAAAGGTTTCGACAAAAGACGCAGAGGAATTAATATGAATTATTTGAATTAAATAAAATGGCCAAATGGACTTTTGAGATGGCTTCTCATAGATTTTACACTCGCAATTGGCAGTACTCCCTATTTTTGCAATTCATGTCTAAACGCAGCATTGACTTAACCGCCGCTTGGAGCATTGTGGTGGCCAACATGATAGGCACAGGTGTGTTTACCTCTTTGGGGTTTCAGTTGTTTGATACCAAACCGGGTTTCCCCGTTCTACTCATATGGCTGTTTGGCGGTATCCTCGCTTTCTTGGGTGCTCTCTGCTATGCAGAGCTAGCCACCCGCCTGCCTAAGGACGGAGGCGAATACTATTTCTTAAGTAAAATATACCATCCTGCCCTCGGTTTTATGGCAGGTTTTGTGAGTTCTACGGTGGGCTTTGCTGCGCCTATTGCAGCTGCAGCATTGGCCTTGGGTGGATATTTGTCGGGTGTATTTCCGGGTATTCATCAAACCTTTACTGCTACCCTTATTGTGGTAGGAATTTCAAGCATTCACCTGGTGAATATGCGCGCTGGAGTGTCGTTTCAGAAGATATTTACCTTTATTAAAGTCGCCATAATTATAGTGTTTATCGGTGTGGGAATTGCAAAAGGAAATATACAAAATGTTCCCTTTTCCCCTAGCGCATTTAGCATGCATGATCTCCTCAATCACGGCCTGGCCGTGAGTTTGGTTTGGGTGTCTTTTGCCTACAGCGGATGGAATGCAAGTGCGTATATTGCCGGTGAAATTATAGATCCCAATCGCAATTTATCGCGATCCATCTTATACGGAACAGGCATCGTTACAGTGCTGTATGTGCTGCTTAACATGGTGTTTATGATGGCTGCACCCACTTCTGCACTGGTGGGTGTGAAGGAGGTAGGATTGGTAGCATCCAATTATATTTTTGGAGAAAATGGCGGACGCATTATGGGCGGCATTATTAGTTTGTTGCTTATTTCTACCATTAGTTCTATGGTATTGGCCGGTCCGCGGGTGCTGCAATCCATGTTTGAAAAAATACCTGTTGCTCAAAGTTTGGGCAAACGCAGTGCGGCAGGCAACCCCGTGGGTGCTATTGTATTTCAGACAGTATTAAGCCTTATTTTAATGGTAACTTTAGATTTTGACAGCCTCATTTACTACATCGCATTTACCCTCAGTTTGTTTACCACCCTTACTGCGGCCGGCATTATTATTCTGCGCCAGCGTGAGGGGAAACCTGCTGGATACAAAGCTTGGGGTTACCCAGTAACGCCAATACTGTTTATCGGCACTACCTTGCTCATCGCGGTTTATTTTGGCTACACCCATCCTAAGGAAAGCCTAAGCGGATTGGGCACTGCTTTACTGGGTGCGATATTGTATTTCATTTCTGATAAGAAAGCGGTAGACGCTGAGGTGTAATTTCCCTTTCAGGGATAGCGCAAATTCTTCAAGAAATAAACGACCTTTGCGGCATGGAACTCTCGGCATTAATCGCCCTTGTAGAAGGCGCATTGGTAAAAATGGGTATTACGCCTTCTGAAGCGCGCAATGAAGGGGAAGGACAGTGGTTTTTACTCAATGAAGAATTGCCTATCTATTTGGATGCGTGGGAAGAAACTGAGTCTACACCATGGAATTATTTCAAGTTCAAGGAAGACCGCAGTATTTTTCAAATTGCCATTCCTTTCTGTCATGCGCCTACGCTAAAGCGTCAAGAGTTTTTTGAAGAATTACTCACGGTAAATATCAATTTGCATTACGGCAAATTCAGTTTCAATGCCCCAGAAAATGTGGTGGTACTGGTATACAGAAAACCGGGTTCTTCCTTATTGGCATCAGAAATTCCTGATGTAATTGATGCCTTGGGGTATTATGCAGAAATGACCTACCACGTCTTGAAGGATGAATTCAACCTTAAGCGCGTGGCGATCGAAGAAGGCAAATAAGTTTTTTAGCGATAGCGCTGCGGGTTTTTCAACTGCTGCAAGGCATCCTGTGCGCCAATATATCCTGGTGCAATTTTTACTACCTCTTCCAAGGTTTTAATCGCTTTTGCAGGATTGTTTTGTTGCAACTGAATTACCGCGCGGAAATAGAGGAAGCCTGCTTTAGCGGGAACCGTTTCAATAATATGGTCTTCAATGCGTTCGATGCGCACAGTTTTTACTCCGGCATCTGATCGGGCGATAACTTCAGAAATCAGTTTTTCAGTTTCCTTGATTTTGCCATACACATATAAGTCTATGTAGGTCATTTCCCACAAATAGGTGTAGTCGGGCACACGGTTCCATAGTTCGTTAAACATGCGACGCGCCCCGGTATCATTGCCTTTTTCTATAAGCAATTTGCCTTTCAACTCCAGCAAATAGGGATTCAATGGGTTGAGTTCTAGCCCTTTTTGGGTGTAGTACATGGCAGCAGGCGTGCGTTGGGTGGTAGCTGCATTTACCAAATACATGTAGTGGTACAAGGCCAAGCTGTCGTATCCCCAATCCATATTGGCACTATCCAGCACGATTAAGTCTTGCAGACGGGCAGCAGCACCGATGTAATCTTTATTCGAAACAGCAGTCTTGTACAGGGTATAGGTTTGGTTGATATGCTGTGTTGTTTTTGCTTGTTCTGCTTTTTGAACTGAATCTTTGTACTGGGCAAAATCCAGGGCTAATTTTTCCTGATTTTTGGTAGTTTGTTCCAGTTTGTTTTGGGTGCTCTGTAAGGTCTGCGCCTGGGCATCATATTTTTTTACAGATACACAAGACAAAAGGCTAACTGCGACAGCAGTGGCATAGAAGAGGTTTTTCATCTGAACTATTTCGTTATTGAGGTCGGGCAGGGCCGCCTTGGGTCATATCATAAATACTGCGTTTGGCAGCATAAAAGTCCGGTGATTCTTTAAGTGCCTCATTCAGCAACTGTGCAGATCCGGTAAGGTCTTTATTCACCATAAGCAAGGTCGCTTTGAGGTATAAGAAGGCTGCTTTAGCAGAAACGGTTTCGCGGATGCGTTCTTGGATATGTTCCATGCGCACAGTTTTGCCTTTGGCAGCAGGTTCGGTGATTGCCATGGTAATCATAGAATCGGCTTTTTTAAGGTTGCCATTTGCATGGGCCTCGATAAAGGACAAAATCCACCAGTAAGTGTAATCATTGGTTTTGCGCCAAAGGTTTTGAAAGGTGGCTTCTGCGCTTCCTACCTTTTGTTCTTCCAGCTCAAGCTTTGCCTTGATTTCTTGTAAAAAATCATTGGCAGGGTTGAGGTCTAGACCTTTTTGTGCGTAGTATTTACCGGTATGTGTGTTGCGAACCGTTCCTGGGGTGAAAAGGTAGAAGTAATGGTAAAATGCCAAGCTGTCGTAAGCCCACTTGTTGGCGGCGCTGTCTTCGGCTGCGAGCTGCACGAGGAAAGCGCAAGCGGTTTGGTAATCTTGTGCTTTTTGAGCAGTTTCATAGGAGGCCATAATGGCGGCGCTGCGCTTTTGCCCCCCTTTTTGTGTGCATGACACAGGCAACATTGCGATAGCAACAAGTGTCAAAGCGGCAATACAGAAGTGTTTAAAACTCATTTCTCGTGCAAAATAAGTATATTTGAACCATAGAATTCAATTTTCAGATATGAGGGCCCGATTTCTGAGCCTTTTTTTTGCGTTAAGCATAAGCGTGGCAGCGTTTGCACAATCCGGAGTAAAGATTAATGTTCTTACACCCGATGTGTGTATACCCGGGAAGGTATCACTCAGCATTTCCAATTGCGGGAATTGCGTATCCTATGAATGGCAAATTGACAGTGGATCTGGGTACAAACAAGCAGGAAGCAATTATTCAACCATCATCACCGACACGGGTTGGTATGATGTGGCCGTTAGAATAAGGACCATAGCTGGGAGCTATTTCCCTGTGATCAAACAGCGCGCATTTTATGGCAGACAATCGCCAGTGGCAAGGTTTTCGCTGAGTGATTCAGTATTTTGTGGAAAGGATGATACCGTAGTAATCAAAGACATTACAAAGGGCAAGATTGTAAGTAGAACTTGGATTTTTGATGGTCAGGTGTATCAAGGCAATACCCCTACAGTGAAGTTGAAATTCGGGAAACCCTATGGGTATAAAAGCGTATTTCTCTACGTCAGAGATACTTTCAATTGCCAAGGTCAACACCTGATAGACAGTGCTATTGGGATATTTGATTCGATTCGAATCGATCCTTTACCAGATAAAATCAAGGGTTGTGCACCTGCATTGGTGAACTTTAATGCTTCGTTAGATACGGGTTTGCAACATATTCAAAAGATACAATGGAGCTTCCCTAAGGCTACACCTGCGTTATCATCTGCGCGCTACCCCGCGGGAATTCGCTATGCAAAGGGGGATACATTTGATGTGTTTGTAACGATAAACACGAAAGAAGGCTGTAACTATCGCTATAAATACAACAATCTGCTGTCTTTT
>JBEIRK010000122.1:0-7293 GCA_040376005.1 Flavobacteriales bacterium | reverse complement strand
TCTATTCGAACTTCATCAGGACGTCCTAATTCGGGATGTTGAATAATAGCATTTACCACATTCACCATTTGATTAAGAATTTTCTCAACCACAGGATTTCGCAATGAGTTCTTTCTGATTTCCGAGAGTCTATCTAGTAAGATTCGCTTTTGATTCTCCTCCGAGTTAATAGAAGATGAGTGATTGTACCCTGCCAAAGCACAGGCCTCGCTATAAATCAAACCATCCATCAAGTGAGGGAGTATCTTCTTTATCGCTTTGGTGCTCAGTCCACCAAAGTCCACTTCCAATGGAATAGATAAAAAGTCACTTACCCAAGTCTCAGGCATTTTTACGTTTTCCATAAGCCACTTTTTAGCAAAAGAATCTTCTTCAGCTGAGTATATGACGTGCCACATGAGATAGAACTTCGAAGTCTCACCAGTATGTAAATTGTCTGATGAAAATGGGAAATCAAACAGATCCTCTGGGATTCCCGCATTATTGAGTAGCTCTTTTACCCCAGTCTCAAATATTTCTGGATTTTTCAACTCGCGTTCTAGGCTATGCCCTTCTTCATCTGCAATTTTCAGAAATGCATCTAGCAAGGCTGCTCGGGTTCTATTTCCTTGAATTTCTTTAAAATTAACACCATATTCTTTCCCTAATCCGAATATTTTCAGCAAATCTCCCTGCTTCAGCTTATCACGTTGGTTTAGAAATAGAAAAAGATACTGTTTTTGATCTTCAGTTAATTCAAGCGTCTCATTTGTTTTTAGGTTAGTAAAGCGAATCGCATTGATATTCTGCCATATTCTAAATAGCTGAAAATAGGGTGAAGACTTAGGCGAAACAGTCCTATTGTTTTCAAATTCACATTTTGCAATAAGATGTTTTTGACTTCTAAGTTTACGCTGATAGAAAATGGTGATATCACGAATTTCTTTTTTTGCATTATCGTCTAGTACTGCATGGTGTTTTGCTTGAGTATTCCAAATCCTATCAAATTCATCCATATAATCCTGCCTTGAAAAGATAAGTCCTTTAATAGGGCTCAATGGATTCTCTGTAATTCTTTCATACAAGTGTTGCCCAACTGTTTGGTTGTTCAACATAAGTATCTTGCTGCGGTCACTTATTGCGGCTAGGTATCCACTGCCACCGCTTATCTGACCCTTTATTTCTTTAGAAATAAGCGCCAATTCATCAAGTTCTATTCTCTCTGATACAGCTCTGCTGCGCAATTCATATAGATGTTTTATTCTTTCCGATCGAACACCTTTGTTTTCAGCAAGCTCTGCACCGAGTTCTTTTTTAAAGTATGCAGGAACTGCATTGCCTGGCAGTGCCAAGACTTTCTCTATGATATCAGGAGTAATAACTTGATCATGAAAAACACCTTGTTTTTGGAGGATTACTTCAATTTCCTTTTGTAAGTCAGAGGGATAGAATTGAGGCACTTTTGCAAATCCCTTAGTTGTAAAATAAGAATGAACCCACTGTCCAGGAGTGATGTTGTTCTCCATTAGTTCTTTTGCAAGGTGCATTCCATCAATCGCCATCCCATTTTCACCAATGAATTTGTCTTTTGGTGAACTTTTATACCCTCTTTTCTTGTTGATCATCAATAGTACCACAAGAAGTTCTTCAAGGCTGACTTGTTCAGCAACCGCTTTTGCTCTCAACGCCAGAGAGGAAAAGGTGCTGTTTTCTCCTTCTTCGGAATACTTAAAATCTGGAGCTATCCATTTGTTTTGAGTGAATATTTCAATAAGAGCCTCTCTGCGCAGTTTAAATCTTTGCAAGTTGCGTCTAGCACTTCTTGAATTCCTTCTGCCAACATTTAATGAAATATTCTGACCCGCGCCAAACTCTGTAATTTCCTCATTTGAAAGTGGTACTAACCGAACACCCGCTTTGATAATCTTTGAAGATTCGTCAGAATTTTCAGCCTCATTAATAAAGGCCCATCCAATAGAAGTGGTGCCTAAGTCTAAACCAAGTATTTTTTTCATTCTCTTTCTTTATATTTGTCCCATAAATCTGAAGCAATTCACAATAAGGATTATTCCGTTGTTGTGAAACATTACGGGCGGGGTAACACTCGCCCGTTCTTTTTTCTCCTTTGGCAATTTACTAAAAATATTAAAACAGCCAAGTTCTAATTGATAAGAGACTTGAAATTTCTAATGCCCTCACGAATGCAGTCAGTCAATTATGTAAACCTAATGTAAACCGCTAAAAAACAAAAGGGTCTCAGAAACCTCTGAAACCCTTGTCTATCTAGGGTGGAGATAATCGGATTCGAACCGATGACCCCTTGCATGCCATGCAAGTACTCTAGCCAGCTGAGCTATACCCCCATCGTATTTGTTGAATGTTGCTTGCGCAACAATCAGCCGCAAAGATGCATCAATTCTGTAACTTTTACAAGACCCACGCTGAGAATACTGCAAGTCTTACCCTTGCAATGTGCGCACAATTTCCACCGCGACGGTCTCCGAAGCTGGCCTATTGCCTAATGTGTTCCGCAATTCCTCATACCCCTGCAAAACTGCACTACGGCCCGGCTCATTGAGGACTTTTTCCAATTCTATACGGGTTCGTTCCGCCGTAAAATCCGCCTGCAACAACTCGGTCAATAAGCCCTTATTGAGAATCAAATTCACCAAGCCAAACCACTGCAGCTTTACCAATAGTTTGCCAATGCGGTAGGTCAAACCCGCCACACGATAACACACCACCTGGGGCACACCGAATAAAGCCGTTTCCAAGGTAGCTGTTCCAGAAGCTACCAATGCAGCATGCGCATGGCTCAGCACTTCGTGTGTTTGTCCTTTCACAATTTTTACCGCCTCAATGCCCTCAAATTGTTGGTACCACGCCACATCAAAATCCGGCGCCGCAGCCACCACAAATTCATAGTCGGGAAAATGCTTTGGGATTTCTAAAAAGGTGGGAAGTATGCGCTGTATCTCACTAATTCTGCTGCCAGGCAGCACAGCAATGATAGGTTTCGTGATGCCAAGTTCTGTTGCCCATGTTCCGCTAGACTGGTATTGATCTACCTGTTCCTTGCTGGGATTGCCCACATACACTGCTTCTATTCCGTGTTTCGCGAAATAGGCCTTCTCAAATGGCAATATGCAATACAGCCGGTCCACATTCTTTTTTATCTGCTTTACCCGACTCTCGTTCCAAGCCCATACCTTGGGCGCAATGTAGTAATGCACTGGAATACCATGCTTTTTTGCAAAGGCGGCCAGGCGTAGGTTAAAACCCGGATTGTCAATCAAAATAAGCACATCGGGCCGGTGGGAGAGTATATCTTCTTGTGCTTGTTTTAGATACGCCGATATTTTGCGCAGGTGGGTCAAAACCTCCCACAATCCCATATAAGCCCTATCCTTATAATGAGACACAAGGTTGCCCGAGGCGTTCGCCATAGCATCGCCGCCCCAGCAGCGAAATTCAGCTTTTGAATCTGCCGCCTTTAAGGCTTCAATGAGTTTGCTTCCGTGGATATCCCCACTTGCCTCTCCTGCAACCAAATGGTACTTCATAGCGCATTCAGTTCAATCAATACAGCCCACATCACACATAAAATAGTGGCGATGAGCCAACCCCTGCCAAAAAAGATCAGACTGTCGCGCTTCATGATTAAAAAGAAAATGCCAATATTGGATGCCACACCCAACTGAAAATAGGTGCTGTAAAATGCAATTCTATGCAATACAGAGTAAACATAGGATTCCATCTGCACCCCTTGTAACATGGCAATGATTCCGCCCAAGAGTATGGGAGGTATAAAACCACACAAGAGTCCCGCCACGGTATGTAACCAGCGATTAGGCATCGAATTCCCAGTTGTTTAAGGTGGAAATACGGCCGTGGTCGGTGAGGTCAAACATGGTTGGTACAATGGAAATATAGCCATTGGCCAAGGCCCATTCATCTGTATCCGTTCCATGATCCATATTGATAAACTTGCCTGTCATCCAGTAGTATTTTCTTCCAAACGGATCGGTGCGTTCGTCAAACTCTTCTTTCCAACGCGCCACAGCCTGTCTGCACACTTTCATGCCTTGAATTTCTCCTTTTGGAATATTTACATTTAATAACGTTCCATAGGGCAAATCATTGTTCAGCACCGCCTTCGCAATTTTTTGTACCCAGGGCATTACAGATGCAAAATCCGCATCCCAGCTGTAGTCACAAAGGGAAAATCCAATGGCTTTCATCCCGTCAATGGCGCCTTCAACCGCAGCACTCATGGTTCCTGAATAAATCACATTGATGCTAGAATTGCTTCCATGATTGATACCAGACACCATTAAATCTGGTTTGCGGGGCAGCAATTTGTCTATTGCCAACTTCACGCAATCCACCGGCGTGCCGCTGGTTTGCCAAGCCTGCACGCCATGGTGTATATCAACTTGGGTTAGCCGTATGGGCTCGTTAATGGTAATGGCATGCCCCATGGCACTTTGCGGTTTATCAGGGGCCACTACAATGACTTCACCTAGGGTTTTCATGCACTCAATAAGGTGCGAAATTCCTGGGGAAGTGATTCCATCATCGTTGCTAATGAGTATAAGGGGACGGTCAGACATTGCTACAAAAATCGGGGAATTGAATGGATTTGTAAAGCAAAATCATCATGGATTTATGAATCCTGCTCCTGTATAAGGATTATTCAATTTTTATAGAAAGTAAAAATAGCTCATTATATTGAATACTATACTCATTTTAGAAACACCAATTAAAATATTTATGTATTTATTTATTGCAACCATTTCCTGACTTTGCGTCATATATATACCTGTCCTATAGCGGGTAAACCATATGATTTGCGTTATATGTTTTTTCATTTTATTTTGGAAATGAAACCTCATTTTGTGTGCAATTAAATGCACTAAAATTCAATGAGAAGTACTGCCACATTTCCTTTCTTTTGTTTTGAAATCCCGAAAGCGAACCACTTTTGGGATTTTTTGCATTCAGACGCGCACAGCTGCGCATTCAAAAACTGTGGGCTCCGTTTTTTACATTCCCCTTCCCTGCGTAACTTTGCAGGACCATGCAGGACAAATACGCCAAACGCGGGGTGAGTAGCCAAAAAGAAGATGTGCATAACGCCATCAAAAACGTAGATAAAGGCTTGTTCCCAAAGGCTTTTTGCAAAGTCATTCCCGACTTTATGGGCAATGACGAAAGCTATTGCAACATTGTACATGCAGATGGCGCCGGAACAAAAAGCAGTCTCGCCTATATGTATTGGCGCGAAACAGGTGACATTTCAGTATGGCGCGGCATTGCCCAAGATGCCATTGTAATGAATACCGACGACCTGCTGTGTGTTGGCGTAACAGGTCCTTTTCTTTTAAGCAGTACCATTGGCCGCAACAAAAGCCTGATCCCAGGCGAAGTTATCGCCGAAATCATCAATGGAACGGAAGCCTTCTGCGAAGAAATGCGTGCCCATGGCATTGACATTATTACCACAGGTGGAGAAACTGCCGATGTGGGGGATTTGGTGAAAACCATCATCGTAGACAGTACCCTCGCAGCACGTGCAAAAAGGGATGCGATTATCAGCAACCACACCATCGCTGCCGGTCAAGTAATTGTTGGATTTGCCAGTTATGGACAAGCCAGCTATGAAAATGAATATAATGGAGGCATGGGGAGCAATGGACTTACCAGCGCCCGCCATGATGTGTTTCATTCCAGTTACAGAAGCCTGTACAAAGAATGTTATGACAACGCACTCCCTGAGGATGTGGTGTTTTGCGGGAGCAAGAAACTTACCGATGCTATTGAAGGAAGTCCACTAGATGCCGGAAAATTGGTCTTATCTCCTACCCGCACCTACGCGCCCCTCATAAAAGCCATTTTAGATACCCACCGCAGCAACATCTATGGCATGGTACATTGTTCTGGTGGTGGCCAAACCAAAGTCCTGCACTTTGCTGATAACGTGCATGTGATTAAAGACAACCTCTTGCCTATTCCACCGCTATTCAAATTAATTCAAGAAGAAAGTGGTACAGCATACCAAGAGATGTTTAAGGTGTTTAATATGGGCCACCGCATGGAAATCTATACCGATGAAAAAAGCGCGGCAGATATGATAGAAATTGCAGCGCAATTCAATATTCAGGCCCAAATCATTGGTCATGTACTTCCCCATACGGGCAAAAAACTCACCCTTACCGGACACTGGGGAAGCCTAGAGTATTAAGCGCAATTCCAGCCTTTCTCACCTTCGCAAATCCCTCATTAAAAGACATACAGCTCCCTTTTGCTGTGCTTTTTAAGCTTATAAATTGCCTTCACACAGTCAAAAGGGCTTCTCGCATGCGCGTTCTGTAGCTTGACTCATTGTGGCGATTTCAAACAAAAAAAGCATGCAGCTTTGAAGTATGAAAAATCGTGTCATACTCTTTGGTTTTGCCAGTATTATGCTACTCACAAAACTCCATGCCCAAGCCACAGGCAATGTAATTTACAATTCAAACAACCGTTTTTTTCAAAACAATACCTATAAGGAAACTGCAGGTAAAAAATACAGAAGCTCCGAAGCGTATTCCAACAACACATACAATTACACGTCGGCAGCGCATAACGACTTCACCATTTCTACTTTTAACCAAAGCACGAATGAAGTTATTATTAATATCAATGTATTATACAATGCCAAACCCAGCGGATATATGGCCATTTTTCATATGAATCAATCTGGGAAAAAAATTAGCGATTTGGACACCCAAGTCAATAAAAAAGTAAACAAGTTTAAAGAGATGGCAAAGGCTGCTGGCATTGGTCCTGAGAACTTCTATATCGATATGATTGCCTTGGTTCCTATTTTCGAACAAGGGAAACGCGCCAACAAGCCCAAAGGCTTTGAATTGCAAAAAAATCTGCATGTGAAATACACGAATGCCAATGACTTAGACAAGTTGTTTTCAATGGCAGCACAATGCGAAATCTATGACCTGATTAAAGTAGAATATTTATACGACTTTGCCGAAAAAGCAGGAAAAGAATTGCACGCAAAAGCCTTGCAACTTATGCAAGATAAAATGGCATCCTACAAAACAATGGGAGTGAAATTAGACACAGCGCAGCGCAGCATCTATGAATCTGGAAATGTATTCTTTCCTATTGATAAATATAAATCTTATACGCCATTGGCAGTGAGCTCGCTAGAAGAGGAAGACAAGCCTGCAGATGACAAAGGAGAACTTATGAAAACCCATGCGGGCTTTATTCAGAGAACCACTGTGTTCTACAATCCTACCGATTGTTCAG
>JBEIRK010000250.1:0-1728 GCA_040376005.1 Flavobacteriales bacterium | reverse complement strand
ATTGAGGCAAAAATCACCAATAGAACCAAAGCAATAATGCCCGTGCATGAGTTTGGGTTGAGTGCAGATTTAGACCCCATTCGCAGGATATGCGAAAAATACAAGTTGCACCTATTAGAAGATGCCGCTTGCGCAGTAGGTTCAACTTATAAAGATGCCATGACAGGTCAATATTCTTTTGCCGCTTCATTTAGCTTGCATCCGAGAAAAGCAATTACCAGCGGTGAAGGTGGAATTATTGTAACGTCGGATGCTGCGCTGGCGGATCAGTTAAGAATATACCGCAATCACGGTATTGCATATCAGAATGGTGAAATGGATTTTGTAGCAGCGGGTTTCAATTACAGAATGACAGATTTTCAAGCCGCTTTGGTCTTGAATCAAACGCATAGATTGGCCTCGCAAATAGGTCATAAACGGGAATTGGCAGCTATATACTTGGAAGAATTGAAGGCATTAAACTTGGTGTTGCCCTCAGATATGGAATATGCTTCACACACTTGGCAAACTTTCCATGTATTGCTGCCCGAGGGAGTAAATCGTGCAGTTGTTCTTTCGAGGCTGAAAGAAGCAGGAATTGGCGCCAGTTATGGCGCGCAATGCATACCAGACACAAGATACTACAAAGAGAAATACGCATATAATGCTGCTGAATTCTTTCCCACTGCTTACGCTGGATTTCACCGCGGCTTGGCCTTGCCAATGTATCCTTTACTCACTGAGGAAAATGTGCTATATGTAGCTGAAAATCTGAAAAAACTACTAGAAGAAATACAATGAAAAACAAAAATATATTTATCACCGGGGGAGCTGGTTTTATCGCGAATACCCTAATTCGCAGCTTAATTGAAGACAACAAAATCACTGTTTATGACAATTTCACGCGCGACACGCTAACAGGCAGTGGCTATGCGAATCATCCGAATATTACGGTTGTTAGGGGCGATGTACTTGACTATGCTTCATTAGAAGCTGCAATGAAAGGTGCTGATGTAGTTGTTCATGCTGCAGCCATTGCGGGTATTGATACAGTTGTCAAAGATCCGGTGAATACAATGCGTGTAAACATGCTCGGCACGGCAAACGCATTGCAAGCTGCTTTGGTGAATGGAGTTAAAGACAGAGTGGTAGACTTCAGTACGTCTGAAGTATTTGGCCCTATGGCTTTTAGAGTTTCAGAAGAAATGCAAACCGTTTCTGGAAGCGCAGGTGAAGGTCGCTGGACCTATGCAGTGTCAAAATTGGCAGGCGAGCATCTGGCTCATGCTTACTACAATCAGTTCCAGTTGCCTGTAGTAACTGTGAGACCGTTTAACGTTTATGGCCCTGGACAGACAGGCGAGGGAGCTATTCAAATTTTCATTAAAAAGGCCTTGAAGAATGAAGACATTACCATTCATGGTGATGGTGCTCAAATTCGTGCATGGTGTTATGTAGACGATTTTGTGGATTGTTTATTCAGATGTATTGAGAATCCGAACGCTGTAGGACATAGTTTCAATATTGGAAATGCGCGTGCAGTAATCACCATCTTAGGATTGGCACAAACCGTGTGCAGAGTATTGAAATCAGAATCAAAAATTAACTTTGTACCCCCACTTTCAGCGGATATCGCGGTAAGAATTCCTAGTGTCGATAAATCGGAAGAGATTCTAGGATTTAAGGCTAAGATAGACTTGGAAGAAGGAATTCTTGCCACTGCAGAGTGGATGAAAAACAACATGTAAT